>CAJBSR010000496.1 GCA_903958285.1 uncultured Sphingomonadales bacterium | reverse complement strand
TGACGTGCTGTTCTGGTCAGAACCACAACGCGATGCCGCTTTCCGCGCGATGGATGCGCTCCCCATATTGGCCAAGGCGTCAACTGTGTCCGCAAGCGGTCCGGTCAAAGCTCTGCCACAGGGGAAAAATCTCAACATCAATTTTGATCTGGCGCGCTATATGAAGGACCAGCGCACGGCCGCCCTGGTGATCATCCAAGACGGACAGCTTCGCGGTGAATATTATGGTCTCGATTTCACCAAAGAAGACAAGTGGACGAGCTTTTCCGTCGCTAAATCGCTGACATCGACGCTGGTTGGGGCCGCCCTTAAAGATGGCGCCATCAAAAGTCTGGATGACAAAGTGACGGCCTACATCCCGGATCTAAAGGGGTCCGCTTATGAGGATGTGACGGTACGCCAGCTCCTGACCATGACGTCCGGCGTCCGGTGGAATGAGGATTACCAGGACCCGAAGTCAGACGTTGCGCTGTTCAACGAACATAAGCCGACGCCCGGCATGGATGCAACCGTCAGCTATATGCGCACCTTGCCGCGCGAAGCCCCCGCTGGCAGCAAGTGGGTTTATAAAACGGGTGAAACCAATCTCATTGGGGTGCTTGTTTCCAGTGCTGTGAAGAAGCCGCTCGCCCAGTATCTGAGTGAAAAAATTTGGAAGCCCTACGGCATGGAGCGCGATGCAACATGGCTGCTGGGATCAACTGGCCATGAAATCTCCGGGTGCTGTTTTCAGGCCGCCACGCGGGACATGGCCCGGTTCGGCATGTTCATTCTCGATGGCGGTCGTGTCGGCGGAAAACCTGTCCTGCCAGAGGGGTGGCTCGCGCAGGCTGCCGTCAAGCAGGCCGATATCGGCGCGCCCGGTCGCGGCTATGGGTTCCAATGGTGGACCTATGACGATGGCAGCTTTGCAGCGCAGGGCATCTTCGGGCAGGGGATCTTTATCGATCCCAAGCGTCGCCTTGTGATCGCCAGCAATGGCAATTGGCCCAAGGCGACAGTCGACGCGCTAGAGGCAGAACGCGACAAGTTCTACCGAGCGGCACAAGCCGCGGTAGATGCGGAGGCTCAGCGGTAGCGGGCCAAGAGGTTGTCGAGAACGGCTTGGCTTAAGAGGTTCGCAAAGGCGCAGCCGACGCGCGCACCGTCATTCCAAGCCACCTCGGCCTGAAGGCCCGACAGGCCCGGCAGGGTGATCCAGCATAAAGCCCCCGGACGCATGCCGGTGACGGCATCGCAGGAAAAGCCGGCAATCGACAGGTCGGTGACGACCACCTGAAACCCCTGTGCGCCGGAAGGGCGCAGGGTTGCAGACAGTTTTAGCGCAATGCGAGGCGCACACCGGTCCTCCTGCGCCGCGCGCGCATAGGGATCATGAAGGGCACCAAGATACGTCGCAGTCATCGCTCAAGTCCTTTCTTGAACGTTTCAAAACGACGATAACTTCCGCTATTCTGGTTTTGATCTGGTTAAACTGATTGGTTAACGCGTTCGCGATGGACCGAGTCAAAGCCGTTCGCGACGAGGCTGGCTATTGCCTGCCCGACAGCAGCCGGTGGCTGGATCGTGGCGGGGTCTTCACCCGGATAGGCCTTTTCCCGCATCTTGGTGGCGGTGGCACCCGGATCAATGATGGCGACCTTGATGCGCCCGACATTGCGGTTCTCTTCGGCATAGGCCGACAGCATCACTTCAAACGCTGCCTTTGACGCGCCATAAACGCCCCAGAACGCACGGGGACGGGCGGCAACGCTAGATGTTACGCCAATAAGCTGTGGCGCATCGCTCTTGCGCAACAGGGCGTCGAATGCCGCGAGCATGGCCTGCTGCGCGCTGACGTTCAATGTGAAGACGTCTGCAAACTCCCGGGCATCCGCATGTTGCAGCGGTGCGAGGGTGCCGAGCATCGCGGCATTGAGCACGAGCGTATCGATCTTGCCCCAACGCGCCTGCACGGCTTCTGCCAGTCGCCCGATTGCGTCCGCATCCTTGAGGTCCAGCGGGGCGATGGTCGCGCTGCCACCGCCATTGTGGATGCGATCTTCGACCGCTTCCAGGCTCTCAACAGTCCGGGCCGTCAGAATAACATGCGCGCCGGCGGCTGCCAGTGCCTCGGCAGTTGCGGCCCCAATGCCCCGACTTGCTCCAGTAACAAGGGCGATCCGGCCCTGTAGTGGCTTGTCGCTCATACCACCCGCTCGGCAAGCAGGCTGAGTTGGTTGAGTGGCTCCATCTCATCCTGATCCGTCAGGCGGGTCGGATAATGGCCGGTGAAACACGCGTCGCAATATTGCGGGCGGATGTCGTTGCGACGAACCTCGCCCACCGCTTTATAGAGCCCGTCGATTGAAATGAAGGACAGGCTGTCTGCCTGAATGAAGTTCCGCATGCCTTCCACATCATGGTTGGCCGCAAGCAGCTTGGCCCGTTCCGGCGTGTCGACGCCATAAAAGCAGCTG
Source organism: uncultured Sphingomonadales bacterium (assembly GCA_903958285.1). Taxonomy (GTDB): domain Bacteria; phylum Pseudomonadota; class Alphaproteobacteria; order Sphingomonadales; family Sphingomonadaceae; genus Aquisediminimonas. The sequence goes on along the minus strand of CAJBSR010000496.1, from coordinate 2,843 downwards.
TGGCGCGTGGGTGGGCTGGCGATGCGCATATGCACTTCCTTTGCCCCCGCATCGCGCATCATCTGAACAATTTTGAGGCTGGTCGTGCCACGCACGATGCTGTCGTCAATCAAGACGATCCGTTTGCCTTCGATGAGGGCACGGTTGGCATTATGCTTCAACTTCACGCCCAGATGGCGGATATTGTCTGATGGCTGAATGAAGGTCCGCCCGACATAATGGGAACGGATAATGCCAAGCTCAAAGGGAATACCCGACTGCTGGGCATAGCCGATGGCCGCAGGGGTCCCGCTGTCTGGAACAGGAACGACCAGATCCACATCGACCGGATCTTCCTCGGCCAATTGAGCACCAATCGCTTTGCGGACCGAATAGATGCTGGACCCACCGGTGATCGAATCCGGTCGCGCGAAATAGATGTGCTCAAAAATGCACGGGCGCGGATAGGTGGCGGGGAAGGGGCTTATCGAACGGAGGCCATCTTCGGTGACGATGACGATTTCGCCCGGCTCCACATCACGCACATACTCTGCGCCTACAATGTCGAGGGCGACGGTTTCCGACGCGAAGACATAGCCGTCAGCCAGCTTGCCCATGACGAGCGGACGGATACCGAGGGGGTCGCGGCAGGCAATCATGCCTTCAGGTGTCATGCAGATCAGGGCGTAAGCACCTTCGACCTGCTTGAGCGCATCGATGAACTTGTCCAGCAGGGTGCGGAATGTGCTCGTTGCGACGAGGTGGATGATGACTTCCGTATCGCTAGTGGACTGGAAAATGGCGCCTTTGCGGACCAATTCCTTCTTCACCGTCATCGCATTGGAAATATTGCCATTGTGCGCCACGGCAAAGCCGCCCGATGCCAGATCGGCGAACAGGGGCTGCACATTGCGCATGGAGGTCTCGCCAGTGGTCGAATAGCGGACATGGCCGCAGGCGACATGGCCGGGCAAGCCGCGGATGATTTCATCGCGGTCAAAATTGCCGGCGACATGGCCCATGGCACGATGCGAATGGAAATGCGTTCCATCCCAGCTCGTGATTCCCGCTGCTTCCTGACCGCGATGCTGCAGCGCATGGAGCCCTAGGGCAACGATGGCCGAGGCCGGATCTGCGCCCCACACACCGAAAATGCCGCACTCTTCGCGCAGCTTGTCATCATCAAATGGATTGGTGGAGAGCATTATGAATCGCCCGAAATTGCGCCCGACAAGGGCGGCATATAGGCTTCGCTCTTAGAAATGGAAGGCGCAATGGGAGGCAATCCACAAGACAAGCGCACAGACATCCGTTATGGCGCAAGATTATGACGGATGAGAGAAACTTTGCCCCCCGCTTTGATGAGAAGGGCCTGTTGACCGCGGTCTGCACCGATGCGGTCAGCGGCGAGATTCTGATGCTCGCGCACATGAACGCTGAGGCTCTAACGCACACACTGGAAACCAAAAAGGCAACATTCTGGTCGCGGAGTCGTCAGGCACTGTGGACCAAGGGCGAAACCAGCGGCAATGTTCTGCATGTTGTTGAAGCGCGCGTGGATTGCGATCAGGATGCGATTTGGCTTAAATGCCGTGCGGAAGGCCCCGCTTGCCATACTGGCGCGCGGAGTTGCTTTTACCGGGTTATTGAGGACGGAAGTCTTCGCTCGACCGACTGAATTAAACGCCGTGACCACCTGTCACAGCCTTGAAACAGGCCTGTTGACCTTTACGTATACGTAAAGTAGAAATCTGGTATGTCGAGTGCCACCGTTGATATCGCCGATCCGCGCGACCGTCATCAATATTCCATCTCAGACCTGTCTGATGAGTTTGATGTGACGCCGCGGGCGTTGCGCTTCTACGAAGATGAGGGGCTGATTTCCCCGATCCGTCGTGGATTGACCCGCGTCTACACGAAGCGGGATAGGGCGCGCTTGGCCTGGATTTTGCGGGCGAAGCGGGTTGGCTTCAGCCTCTCCGAAATCCGCGAGATGATCGATCTCTACGACATTGGGGATGGCCGCCATCAACAGCGTCAGGTGACACTTGAAAAGTGTCAGGCGCGGATTGATCTACTAAAGCGGCAGCGGGTTGATATCGATGCGCACATTGATGAGCTCTCGCGCTTCATTGACGTCGTAAAGAAGGCCGATCCCGCGCTCGGCTGATTGAACTATGTTCGTTGACTGCAGTCCGTTTTCGGAGACCAGATAATGCCCCAATATACCGCGCCCGTCCGCGATGTTCGTTTCGTGCTGGATCATGTGATCGGGCTGGAACGCTATACCAACCTTCCCGGGTTCGAAAATGCGACGCCCGACATGGTCGATGCAATCCTTGAAGAGGGTGGTAAGTTCATGGCCGAAGTGCTTTTCCCGCTTAACAAATCTGGGGATGAGCAGGGCTGCACGCGTCATCCCGATGGCACCGTGACGACGCCGGATGGCTTCAAGGACGCGTATAAGGCTTATGCAGCCGCCGGGTGGACGACGCTTGGTGCTCCGGTGGAGTTTGGCGGGCAGGGGCTTCCCCATGTCATCAACATTGCGATGGAAGAATTCCAGGCAACGGCCAATCAGGCGTTTGCTATGTATCCGGGGCTCGCAGGAGCGGCGGTCTCCGCGATTCTCGTCGCAGGCTCTGAAGAGCAGAAGCAGACCTATGTTCCAAACATCGTTTCCGGCAAATGGGCAGGGACGATGAACCTGACGGAGCCACATTGCGGCACCGACCTTGGCATGATCCGCACGCGCGCTGAGCCACAGGCGGATGGCAGCTACAAAATTTCGGGCACGAAGATCTTTATTTCCGGCGGAGATCAAGATCTTACGGAGAATATCGTGCATCTGGTGCTCGCCAAGA
>CAJBSR010000494.1 GCA_903958285.1 uncultured Sphingomonadales bacterium | reverse complement strand
TTTCCTTACATTACATCAGCCGAGGTGCTGGCTGGGCGGCGACTAAATTCTTTTCGCGCTGACCTCATCGAAAGGACTGGAGCACTAGGGGTGTCGAAAAAGTCCAAAACCGGAATTTCTGGATATTTTAGCAAGCTGTCCATGTCCAAGAAGTCCACCCCCCCTATAGGGGTTGGACTTTGGACCCTTTTTTTCGGACTTTCCTTCACAGCCACAGCCAAGCCTCTCCGGCCGCATCAATCGCGGACTGCAAATGCTTATTGCCCTTGGTAAGATCACCAACCAGCCGTCTAGCTTCATTGTTGCGTTTGTTAGTGGGCGTAGAGGTCAGCGTGGCTGCCACCAGTGTAATGGCATCCTCGACCTTAAGGCATTGTATCTGCGAACCACAACCTGCGTGACCCAGAGATGAGGAGGTGCTCAGCGAACGCCGTATAGTTGAGAGAGCAAACTTCTGGTTCTTCCCTGATGGCTCAGGCTTGCGGAAGATCGCACCGGTATCAGGACCCACAGCGCAACTGCTGATCTCATCCCCGTCTGCGTCCTTGCCCAGCACGATATGGTGTAGTTTAAACGCTACCTGCTTGCCGTCTTCGCCGTCCTTTACCTTGGCTGCAGACCAGAAGCGGCCGGTAGCACTGCGCTCAACCTCGATGGCCCCGTCAAGTGCTGCAGGCAGGGAACTATGGCCACGCATCCCCTTAGAAGTGTCCTTACCCGTGTGATGGACAACTAGCACCAACCCTCCTGTGATTTCCTGCAACCGCTTCATGCCTGCTAAGATGCGCCCCATGTCTTGGCTGGAGTTTTCGTCCAGCCCCGGCGCTGCTCGGTTAAATGTGTCGATAATCACAACCCCACCGGGAGGAAGGATCGCGGCAAGTTCATCGATCTGTTCTAGCTCGGCCAATTGGAAAGGCTGAGGCATGGCTTTGAACCCGGAAGGTAGGAGCTTGCCATTGTGCGCCTCCCACGCCTCGACACGGTTGCGCAAACCTCCCTCACCTTCAAGCATCACGTAAGTGACGTCGCACGGCGTTGTCCGATGCCCAAACCAGTCTTGACCCAATGCAATGCATGCCCCGAGATCCTTGGCCAGAAACGACTTACCTGAACCGCTCGGACCATAGATGGCAGCGATGCCGGTGGCAGGCAGTAGCCCTTTCACGCGCCACTGGATTGGCTGGATTGCTATGATTTCCGTCCGGTCGAGAAGGCGGAAGCGGCTAGTGGATGAATTCGTCGAGGTAGATGTCGCCGACGGAGGTGGCTGCCACCCAAGCACCTTCGCCAGCTTGAAAACCGAGGCGATTGTAATTGGATTAGAGTGCGCTTTTCTATGCTGTTTCCAAGCGTCCTCAAACCCCACGTCAGTGTAGCGTTCACTCTGTTGCGACCATTTCCGCAAGGGCTCCTTGCCCGCTTCCCCATACCCGCGACCAACGGCGAGCACGACGGCGAACCAATAATGTTCAAGCGGCGAACCATCTGGCCCAAAGATGGAGCCAGTTCCGTACTCGGTGTCTGGCGAAATGCATGACAGGGCGTCTTCAAGTATGGAAATGTCTTGCGGGCTTGGAGTTGAGAATAACCGGCCAAGTGCGGAAAGCGGTTTTGCAACGGACAAAGTACTAGGGGGCACAATAACTGCGCCCCCGTTCCCCAATCCCTGCGTTTCATAGTCATCCAGCATCTGCTGGAATTCCTCAGGGGACAACGGGTTCATGAGACCACCGATGCCATGCGATAATAGCGCTCATGAATGCCGGTGTCGTCGGGCACCTCTATGCCCTTACGCGCAATAGTGCCGGGCATCTTCGTGATCCGGGAGGCATTGAACACCGCTGTATCAACCTTCACATTATCGGTGTCATACTTGCGGGCCATTGCTTGCAGCATCTTCTGGCACCGAAATTTGCTCACATCATCGTTCAGCAAATTGATCGGCAGGTAAATATGCGCACCGTTGCCCGAATTCACAGTAAGGGGCTCCAGACCCTTGCTGTAGAACGCATCTTTCTCAAGCTCGTGCGCTACTTTGAACACCTCATCGATCTCATCGTCAGTAGCAGGCTGGTTAGTCACGGCGCGGTCGAAATCGACCAGCAGATAACGGCGGCCAACAATGTCAGCGTCTTTAACTGACAGACCATTTTCCTCGTCCCCCGGAAAATCCGGGCTAATAAGGTTGAAGCAGGTGTAAATGTTAAAGCCCTGCTGATTGAGCAAAAGCGCCTTATCTTCAAAAGCGCGCTTACGGCCTGCCAAGCTGGGGTATTTCTTGGCTGTGAACGTGATATTCTTGACAGGCTGAGGGTCAGGAACGCCCTTCCCCCAAATTGCACGAATGTGCAGCGGATTATGCTGCCCAACAGCGAGGATATTCCACCCTTCGTTCATGCCATTACGCTGCTGCGTCTCTGAAATGGGCCAAATCATTACAGTGCCTCCTGCGTTGAGGCGCAACGATCCATGATCCAAGTGTCGATATCACGTTCCAGCCAACCAACGGCGCGGCCGCCGGGGATGATGGTGAACGGTTTGGGGAACGCGCCCTTAGCTACCATGTCAAAAAGGCTAGCAGGGCTGATACCGAGCTTTGAGCACACCTCCGCATGGCGGACGACTTTAAGTGCCGGCTTAGAAATCATCTCCGTGTTATGGGCAGATATATCGATATTCATAGACTACTCCT
>CAJBSR010000493.1 GCA_903958285.1 uncultured Sphingomonadales bacterium | reverse complement strand
GTCGTGCCATAGCCAAGGGCAAAGGCCGTCGCGAGATAGAAGATCGCGAAGCACGCGACCGCAGCGAACGTGCCCCCCAGAACTTCGCGCCAATGGCCGCGCATCAACTCACCAAAAGGCACCTTGGGTGGCGGCGCTTCAGCTAATGCAGCGGCAAAGGCGGGCGTCTCTGTTAGTTTCAAGCGAACCCAAAGGCCGATCCCGACCAAAAGCGCGCTGCCAAGGAAGGGTATCCGCCAGCCCCATTCCTTGAAATCATCCCCGGACAGATACAATCCGAGAAGCAGGAATAAGCCGTTCGATGCGATAAACCCGACCGGCGCGCCCAATTGCGGAAACATGCCGTAACGCGCAGCTTTACCCGGCGGCGCGTTCTCCACCGCCAACAGCGCCGCCCCGCCCCATTCCCCGCCAAGGCCAAAACCTTGCCCGAAGCGCAACAGGCAGAGCAGAACCGGCGCCCACCACCCGATGACGGCATGGGTCGGCAAAAAGGCGATGAGGAAGGTCGACAGGCCCATGATGAGGAGCGAGGTGACGAGCGTTGATTTGCGGCCGATCCGGTCCCCGAAATGGCCAAACGCAATGGCCCCAAGAGGGCGTGCGAAAAAGGCGACGGAAAAGCTGGCATAGCTCGCGAGCAATTGCAGCCCGGGTTCTTCTGACGGGAAGAAGAGTGGACCGAAGACAAGCGCAGCGGCCGTCGCGTAAATGTAAAAATCGTAGAACTCGACCGCTGTCCCCACCAGTGACGCCGCCAAGACGCGCCTGTGCGATGCTGGTGTGGTCATGGTCTTCCTGCTCCCCGCTTTATATGCCGTCGCCATTGTCGGTTTATACGGTGCGTGTCGAGCCTTTCGCGCCAAGGTGACGCCATATCACAACAAAAAAAACGGCCCCGGGTCGCCCCGAGGCCGCTGTAAACTTAAAACGTTGAAGCGAAAATCAGGCGAAAGTGACTGCCATCTTTTCACGACGACGCATAGCTGTACCCACAAGACCAAAGCCCGCGAGCATCATGGCCCAAGCAGCCGGTTCCGGCACCGCAGCCTTATCGATAGACAAAGCAACCTTATCGAGAAGCGGTCCAACATTGTCAGCACTATCGGTGCCGATATTGAACGAAAGCGCACCTGCCGAACCAGCCGTGAAGAAGATCGAATAGGTGCTGAACGGCGTGTTTGCAGCAATTCCGGAAGACGTGCTGATTCCCGACCAAGTGTAGGTCGGAAGCACGATCACATCGCCACCGCCGAAATTGAAGCCATAGTTGAGCAACGTTTCATTGCTGCCAAAATCAAAGCCAGCAAAGAAACCGTCAAAATCGCTGTTGCGCTGGTTTCCACCGAGGTCGAATGACAGGCGAACCTTATCACCGGCGTTGAAGGCGAAAGAGGCGAGCGAGGAAATCATGCCCGGACCCGTGGACCCATCAAGATCGACACATGAACCACTGCACGTGATTCCATAGTCACCGCTCTTCACGACATCGACGTTGCCGACGACCGAGAAGTTTGCGAAACTTGCATAATTGAGTGCTGAATTTCCGCCATTTTCAGCATCAAACGTATCCGAGAAAACAACCGCCGCAGATGCCGGTGCCGCAAGGCTGAGCGCACCAAGCGCCAGAACAGAAGAAACGAGTCGCATTAAAAAACCCCTTTATTTCCAATGCGGCAAAGGTCGCAGCCACATTGGTTATATTTCTTTAATCAATTACAGCCGGAGTGGTCAAACAGAGAATCTGGAGAGCGCTGTCCCGATTTGGGACCTCTTGCCCCACCGACCAATGTTCCCTAATCGTTCACGCGATGACGTTACCCGAAAATCCCAATGAACACGCCTATATCCGAGGCTTGAACGCTCCGCAGCGTGAGGCTGTGCTGACCAGTGAAGGTCCTGTCCTGATGCTGGCGGGCGCCGGCACGGGGAAGACAGCGGCCCTGACCGCTCGGCTGGCCCATCTCATCGCGACGCGCCGCGCATGGCCATCTGAAATCCTCGCGGTTACTTTCACCAATAAGGCCGCCCGCGAGATGAAGGAGCGCGTTGGGCGGATCATCGGCGATGCCGTCGAGGGCATGCCCTGGCTCGGCACATTCCATTCCATCTGCGCAAAGATGCTCAGGCGGCACGCTGAACTCGTTGGTTTACAATCAAATTTCACAATTCTGGATACGGATGACCAGCTGCGTCTGCTGAAGCAGATCGTGACGGCGGCTGAACTGGACGACAAGCGCTGGCCAGCCAAACAACTCGCGGGGCTGATTGATCAGTGGAAGAATAAAGGGCTGATGCCAACTGAAGTCGATGCGGGCGAAAGCCAACGCTTTGCCGATGGTCAGGGCGCAAAACTCTATACAATATATCAGGACCGGCTGAAGGCGCTCAACGCCTGCGATTTTGGCGACTTGCTGTTGCATATGCTGACCATCCTGAAGACGCACCGCGATGTGCTGCAAAGCTATCAACAGCGTTTCAAATACATCCTCGTCGACGAATATCAGGACACAAATGCCAGCCAATATCTGTGGCTCCGCCTGCTCGCGCAATCGAGCAAGAACATCTGCGTCGTCGGCGATGACGACCAGTCCATATATTCATGGCGTGGCGCAGAAGTCGCCAATATCTTGCGGTTTGAAAAGGATTTTCCGGGCGCTGCTGTCATTAAGCTGGAACAGAATTATCGCTCCACGCCGCACATCCTTGGCGCCGCATCCGGCCTCATTGCCAAGAACGGTGGCCGGCTCGGCAAAACCTTGTGGACCGAAGTGGATGTCGGCGAAAAGGTTGAGATTATCGGCGTGTGGGACGGACCCGAAGAGGCCCGCCGCGTCGGGGAAATGGCGGAGGATCATCAGCGCGCCGGTGGCTCGCTTGACGAACTCGCCATCCTTGTTCGCGCCCAGTTCCAAACGCGCGAGTTAGAAGACCGGTTCATCTCCATCGGCCTGCCTTACCGCATCATCGGTGGGTTCCGCTTCTACGAACGCGCCGAAATCCGCGATGCTCTTGCCTATTTGCGGCTCGTCAACCAGCCAGCTGATGATCTCGCCTTTGAACGGATCGTCAACCAACCCAAGCGCGGCCTTGGCGACAAGGCGCTTGCCCGCGTCCAAATGTTTGCGCGCGGCATGGGCGGCCCCCTCTCCCATGCCGCCGTTGCAATCCTCGACAGTGATGAACTGACCCCGCAGGCCCGCCGCGCGCTGGGCGGGTTCATCGGGGATATCGCCCGCTGGCGGGACCTTTCGGCCAGCCTGCCGCACTATGAGCTCGCCCGGCAAATCCTTGATGAGAGCGGCTACACCGCCATGCTGCAGGCCGACAAATCAGCCGAAAGCGCAGGCCGCCTTGAAAATCTGAACGAACTTGTCCGCGCGATGGAAGAATATGAGACGCTTGGCGCCTTCCTTGAGCATGTAAGCCTCGTCATGGACAACGATGCGCAGGGGGATGGCGAGAAGATCACCATGATGACCATCCATGCGGCCAAAGGGTTGGAGTTTGACCGCACGTTTCTCGTCGGATGGGAAGAAGGCGTGTTCCCCTCTCAACGGGCGCTGGATGAAGGCGGCATCGCAAGCTTGGAGGAAGAACGCCGCCTCGCTTATGTCGCCATCACGCGAGCGCGACGGAAATGCACCATCCTCCATGCCGCCAACCGCCGCATCTATGGCCAGTGGACGTCGAGCATCCCCAGTCGCTTCATCTCGGAATTGCCTGCCGATCATGTCGAGCAGGAAAACTCAATGTCCGGCGGTGAAAGCATGTGGCGGGCAAACTGGTCCCAAAATGCGGACCCCTTCGCGCATGTGAACCGAGGCACGGGCCGCGGACCCGGCTGGCAGCGGGCTTCAACCAGCTATTCCACAGCCCCCACCCGCATTGTCGAGGCCCGCGCTAGCGCGGTCAGCCTCGGCAATAAGGGTCGGTCTGATCTCTCCATCGGCCAACGCGTGTTTCATGAAAAATTTGGCTACGGCCTTATCGCTGAGATTGAAGGCAACAAGCTGGAGATCGACTTTGAACAAGCAGGCCGCAAGCGCGTGCTCGACACCTTTGTCACTCTCGATTGACGCCCAATGAAAAGGGCCCCGGCGACATGCGTCGGAGCCCTCGCCTGTTCTTCGCGTGACGATTAAGCGAAAGAAACGTTCGCCTGACGACGGCGCATCGCACCACCGACAAGGCCGAAACCAGCAAGCATCATCGCCCACGCAGCCGGCTCAGGAACGCCACCGCCCGGATTGACCGAACCGAAAGTGATGTTGTCATAGACCACAAAGTTGGCCGTTCCACCGAAGTCGATCGACTTGGCAAGACCGCCAAATGCCACGCCGGATGCCGTCCAGTTGCAATAAGATCCGTTCGGATCGCCGGCGCAATTTTGGTTGTATTGATTTACGATGGCAATCTGCCCCAACAGGTTTCCACCCGCGTTGAAGTCATCATAAACGGACACAAAGCCGGTTGAGTTCGCCGAGTAGAAGAACGAGAAACCGGTTGTGAACCCGTTGGTCACGTTCAGGATAGCGCTGTTCACATTCAGGAAGACGAGCGAAGTTTCGCCCGAAGGTTCGTTGGCCGTATTCCCGCTGCCGCCAGCGTCAACATCGATCAGCGCGAGCGAACCCTGCGAAAAGACATAATCTGGTCCGTAGAAATTTCCGACTTCCTGAAGGTTCGCAAGACCTTCAAAAGTGAGGGTGACGGCGGCGTTTGCCGCGGATGGAAGCGCGAAAAGCGCAACACTTGCCATAAGAAGTTTTTTCATGAGTCGCATATCCATTCAAAAAAAGTGGCTATTTTGGTCCGTCTCCGCTTTGCGGCATCCGGACAGGAGCGACCCTGTTGGCATAGGTAACGAAATATTCATG
>CAJBSR010000492.1 GCA_903958285.1 uncultured Sphingomonadales bacterium | reverse complement strand
TCGCGTGAGCGCGCGCTCCGCGACGGCGCGAACCATGTCTTCGTCTTCTACCAGGAGAATGGTGCCACTACCCCAAAGCTCCTCCGCCTTTTCCTTGACCTTAACGGGTTCAGCGATCTGCCCCGCCTCCACAATGTGAACCGGCAGATAGATGACAAAACTCGTCCCCTCGCCGACTTTCGAATCGGCAAAAATGAACCCGCCTGATTGTTTGACGATACCGTAGACGGTCGAGAGGCCAAGGCCGGTCCCCTTCCCGACTTCCTTGGTGGTGAAGAACGGTTCGAAAATCTTGGTCAGCAGCTCCTGCTGGATGCCTGTGCCGGTATCGGTGACGCTCAGAGCGGTGTAATCGGCTACCGGCAGAATATCGCTGCCGATCTTGCGGACTTCGGCCGACGTCACCGCATAGGTCTGGATCGTCAGCTTGCCTCCACGCGGCATGGCATCACGCGCATTCACGGACAGGTTGACGATCACCTGCTCCAACTGCCCGGGGTCGGCGCGCACCGGCCCAAGGTTGCGGCCATGCTTGACGATGAGCTCCACCGTCTCACCCATCAGGCGTTTGAGGAGATTGGAGATTTCGGCGACAACGTCGGGGAGCTGGAGGACCTGCGGGCGCAAGGTTTGCTGACGGGAGAAGGCGAGCAACTGCCGCGTCAGGCCGGCGGCGCGATTGGCATTGTTCCGGATCTGCTGAATGTCGTCATAATTGCTGTCGCCCGGCGAATGACGCATCAGCATCAGGTCACAATGCCCCAAAATGCCGGTGAGGATGTTGTTAAAGTCATGCGCGACACCACCTGCAAGCTGCCCGACAGCCTGCATCTTGGTTGCCTGCGCGACCTGTTTCTTGAGACGCGATTCTTCGCTCGAATCCTTGATCGACATTAACACTGCCGCTTCGCCCAGCCCTTTGGCGCTGGCGATGGTCAGCGCGACCGGTTCTTCAGGCAGGCTGACAAGACGTACGGCGATATCGCCACTGATAGGTTGACCCATCGCATAGCGGCGCACCGCATCGGCCACCGCCGCCTTGTCCTCGCGGATAACGAGATCGCCCGGATAGATCGGCTTTGACCCAACCGGCAGCCCAACAGCCCTGCAAAAGGCATCGTTCAAAAAGAGGAAACGCCCATCCCGGTCGGCCAGCGCCAGCCCGAGCGGGAGCTTTGCCATCATCGCCTGCATGCTGAGCGCGACGTTTTGATCACCGCCCCCAGACTGGCTGGAATCGTCATCAAGCAGGATAACTAAGGTCGCGCTCTTGGGATCACCCGGATCGGTCGGAATCTGCAAGAGGCGCAAGGGGAGCCCTGCCCGCCCATCAATCGCGAAGCGCAGGGCTCCATTTTTGTCGGTTTCAAAAAGGGAAACAAACTCACGGCCCTCAACCAATGCCTCGGACCGCCCGCCTGCCCGCATGGCAAACACCCGGCTGGCGGCGCGGATATTGCCCTCCGGGCCGATCAGGACGGTCATGATACCCGCTTCGCTCAACCGTTCTCCTGCGGGCCCTGAGATCAGGCGTTTGGCCTCCGCCATCAAATCAAATTCGGCAGACGGCAGGCACCGCCAGACGAGATGTGTTTCCTTCAGGCCGCTGCGCTGGATGTAAACATCCAGCAAGATGGTATCACGCCGAATGCCGAAAACTTCGGCGCGTCCGTCCCGCCAGGCATTTTTGGCCGCAGTTGTCAGCAAGGCAACTTGGGATGCATCGCTTGTGATGGCTGGAGGGGCCACCGCGCCACCGAACCAGGCCTCATGCAAGGCGTTGGCGCAGACCAGTCGACCGGTCCGGTCTGTGATGGCGACGGCCGTATTATCCCCATCGACAGCATCGCGAATGAGCGACCAGTCCATATCTTGTTCAATGCCGGCTGCAGCTGGGAAAAGCTTGCGCGCAAAGATGACCAGAGCCGCTGAGGCGAGGACCATTGCCGAAAACCCTGCGGCCAAAGGCGCGCTTTGGGAGAACCAAAAGATCAGGACGGCCGATGCAATAGCGGCAAAACCCACAAGGATCAGGAGGTTACGCTCTTCCTCTGCAGGCAAGTTCAAGATGGACGGTGATTTGACAACCGTCGACAAGGCTTTTTGATCACGCACGCTTAAGTCTGTGCCCTCTTCGGGAGCAGAGCGTCAAGCGGCCCGTCTCCTATGCGCCCGCGCTTTCCACTTTCGCGAAAGCCAAATCCGCCAGCTGACCGCGGCGATAACATAGCCAATGACGGCTGAGAGGAGCGCGATTAGGAAAAGGCCTGTTAGCATCGCAGGCGCTGCACTGGACACAAGCCAATCGGCCCAAGCTGATAGAGGCGCATTGCGTTCAATCAGCGCTTCAAACTGGG
>CAJBSR010000491.1 GCA_903958285.1 uncultured Sphingomonadales bacterium | reverse complement strand
CGCGCGGTGGAAAGCTTCCCCGAAGACTTGAACGTGCAGATCTGGGGCACGGGCGGCATGAGCCATCAGTTGCAGGGGCCGCGCGCGGGCCTTCTCAATCGGGAATGGGACAATAAGTTCCTCGATATGCTGATCGGCGACAGCGACGCCGCGCGCTTCATCCCGCATCTGGAATATCTGCGCGAAACGGGCAGCGAAGGCATTGAAATGGTGATGTGGCTCGTCATGCGCGGCGCGCTGGGCAAGAAGACCAAGTGCCTGCACCGCCACTACCACATCCCTTGCAGTAACACGGCCATTGGCCATTTGGTTTTGGAGCCTACGGAATGAGAATAGCCCTCGCAGGCGCCGGCGCGTTCGGCGAAAAGCATCTTGATGGCCTGAAGCTGATCGACGGCGTGGAGATCACGTCGATCATCAGCCGCCGTCTTGAGCAGGCCGAAGAAGTCGCCAGGAAATATGGCGCAAAGCACTTTTCGACCGAGCTGAAAGATGCCCTGGCGCGCGATGATGTTGACGCTGTCATCCTGTGCACGCCCACGCAGATGCACGCGGAACAGGCGATTGCCTGCATGAATGCGGGCAAGCATGTGCAAGTCGAAATTCCGCTGGCCGACAGCTGGGCCGATGCCGAAGCCGTGCTGAAAAAGCAGCAGGAAACCGGTCTTGTCTGCATGGTCGGGCACACGCGGCGGTTCAATCCGTCGCACCAGTTCGTCCACAACGAGATTGTGGCAGGGAAATTCAACATCCAGCAGATGGATGTGCAGACCTATTTCTTCCGCCGGAAGAACATGAATGCCAAGGGCGAAGCCCGGTCCTGGACAGATCATCTCCTCTGGCATCATGCTGCGCACACGGTCGACCTGTTCGCCTATCAGGCAGGGCCGATTGTGAAGGCCAATGCGATTGAAGGCCCGCACCATCCCGAACTCGGCATCGCAATGGACATGTCGATCCAGCTGAAGGCCGCCAGTGGCGCCATCTGCACGCTGTCGCTGTCGTTCAACAATGACGGGCCGCTCGGCACCTTCTTCCGCTACATCGGCGACACAGGCACCTATATTGCTCGTTACGACGATCTGGTGAACGGCAAGGAAGAGGCAATCGACGTGTCGAAGGTGGATGTCAGCATGAATGGCATCGAACTGCAGGACCGCGAGTTCATTGCGGCGATCCGTGAAGGGCGTGAGCCGAATTCCAGCGTCCAGCAGGTCTTGCCCTGCTATAAGGTGCTGCACGATCTGGAATTACAGTTCTAAGATAAATGGTCGCGCAGAGCCGCAAAGGACGCAAAGAGACTTAGGTAAAATCTTTGCGGTCTCTGCGTCTCTGCGCGAAACCAGAATGAGGAAGAGGAATCGCTATGCCGCCGCTGATTGAACCCTTTGGCCTTCGTCTCGTTCTCGGCGGCAACGTCTTTGGCTGGACAGCGGATCTTGACACCAGCTTCGCTATTCTTGACGCCTTTTACGAAGCTGGTGGCCGGATGATCGACACAGCGGAAGGCTATTCGGCCTTCGTTCCGGGGCTTGTTGGGGGCGAGTCTGAGACGGTTTTGGGCCAATGGATGGCGGCGCGGTGCAATCGTGCAGAGATGCACATTGCGACGAAGACGGGAATGTATGGCAAGCCGGGTGATCTCAACCCGGCCAAGGTTGCTGCAGCCTTGGAAGGATCACTTCGGCGCCTGCAGACGGACTATGTAGACCTCTATTACGCGCATCGGGATGAGACGGGCACATCACAGGCAGAAGCGGCCCAAGGCTTTGGCGATCTGGTGACGGCCGGGAAGGTCCGGACGCTCGGTGCCTCAAACTTCACGGCGGCACGGCTAATGTCTGCGCGGCAGGCCGCACATGATGCAGGCTACGTGTCTTACGCGGCAATTCAGAACCAGTATAACCTCGTCGTCCGGGATGACTTCGAAGGTCCAATGCAGGATATGTGCGTGGCGCAGGGCATCGCATCCTTCCCCTATTTCGGGCTCGCCTCAGGCTTCCTGACCGGCAAGTATAGGGTCCCAGCCGACCTTGAAGGCGGCAACCGCGGATACCGGGTGCGCGACTTTTTTGACAAAGGTCAGCCCATCCTCGCGGTCATGGACAAGATCGCAGCCGAGACAGGCGCTAAGCACGCGCATATCGCACTGGCGTGGATTAATGCTCAACCCGGTATTGCAGCCCCCATTGCCAGTGCCTCCCGGCTAGAACAGGTTGCAGACCTTGTGGCGGGGGCTAAGCTCACACTTTCGGCAGAACATCTTGATCTGCTCACCCGCACTCTACCTCTTTTGGAGACACCGACAGAATGACCGTCACGAAACGCGCCATCAACGGTCGTCTGACCAACCCTGTCGGCCTTGGCTGCATGTCGCTATCTTGGGCCTATGGCGTGCCACCGTCAGACGAGGATGGAGCCAAGTTGCTCCACCGCGCGCTGGACCTTGGCTATGACCATTTGGACACCGCCCGCATTTATGGGCTGGGCCATAATGAAACGCTGATTGGCAAGACGTTGAAGGAGAACCGCAACAAGTTCTTCCTCGCGTCGAAAACCGGCATCATCGTGAATGGTGAAAAGCGGGGCATCGACTGTAAGCCGGAGACGATCCGCAAGGCATGCGACGAAAGTCTGCGTCTGCTCCAGACCGACCATATCGATCTCTATTATCTGCACCGTCGCGACTTTCAGACGCCGATTGAAGACTCGGTCGGCACGCTTGCGGAGTTGATCAAGGAAGGGAAGATTGGCAGCATCGGTCTTTCCGAAATGTCTGCAGAAACGCTGCGTACAGCGTCTGCCGTTCATCCCATTGCGGCGATGCAGACCGAATACTCGCTGTGGACCCGCAATCCGGAAATCGCTGTGCTTGAAGCCTGCAAGGACGTTGGGACGACCTTTGTAGCCTTCTCGCCGGTTGGGCGTGGCGCGCTGGCCGCAGCGGTCCATGATACGGCGGACCTCGTCGACAATGATCTGCGCCGCGGCCAACCCCGCTTCAACGCTGATAATTGGCCGCACAATTTGAAGCTTATTGAGGCCTTCAGCGCAATTGCGGCCGCACAGGGAGTGACGCCAGCACAGCTCTCGCTCGCCTGGGTGCTGTCTCGTGGAGATCATGTCGTCACGATCCCCGGCACGGCTTCTATTCCCCATCTCGAAGAAAATATCGCGCGGTGGGACTGGCAGCCGGACAGCACAGTCCTTGAGACCATTGATGGGTTGATCAACCAGCAGACCGTTGCCGGCCCGCGCTATCCCGATGCCATGCAGCGGACCATCGATACCGAGGAATTTGCCTGAGCTTAGGAGGCGCGACGATGACGACAGCGGTAATCAACTACGCAGCGCGGACCGATTTCCGGCAGCGTTACTATGCGAATGACCACAGCCGCGACACGGTCGTCATTGATGGGCATGCGATGGAAATCACCGACGGGCGCGCGGCCTCGACCGATCTTGATGCGGCCGGGTTCAAGCTCGTGCCGCATGTCAGCAAGGTTGTCGATTTTCAGGACCGCGCAGTCGTGGCGGCGGTGCATGGGCAGGAAATTGTTGATCTCCTGCTGGCTGAGACAGGGGCGGATGCTGTCTTCTGCACCGGCCCCGGCATTCTGCGTTTTGGAGAGAAATCGAAGCTAGCCGGACAGCTCAACAACTCGATGCCGGCGCGCTTTGCGCATATCGACATCACGGCTGGAACGGCAGCGGGCTTCGCAAAGGGCAGCGCGCCCGAGGGTAAGTCCGTCCGGCGATATGCCCATTTCAATGTCTGGCGCGCTTTTTCTGCTCCGCCGCAGGATGTGCCGCTGGCCGTCTGTGATGCGCGCAGTGTGGTGGTCGAGGATCTGATCATTGCAGATGCCATCTTTGACGATCCGGAAAAGCCCGAATGGTCGTTTGAAAGCTATATTGTTGCGCATAATCCGGCGCATAAGTGGCACTGGTTCCCAAACATGACACGCGATGAAGCGCTCATTTTCAAGACGAGCTATTCGCAATTTGCCAATCCCGTGCCGCACGTGGCCTTCGACAATCCCGGTGTATCTGCGGATGTCACGCCGCGCTCCAGCATTGAAATGCGCGCCATCGCTTTCTGGTTTGATTGAGAAGGCTTGATTTTCTAACAATTGTTACCGAAGGTGCTCTCATAAGAATTAGGAGAGTATCGTGGCCGCATTTCCCCAGACCCCGCATTTCACGGGTCTCAACCGCCCAATTGGCGCGGAATATGACCTCGAGAACCTCGTGGTCGAAGGGACAATTCCCGCGGATGTTGATGGCGTGTTCTTCCGCGCGGTACCGGATCCTGCTTTTCCGCCCAAGTTTGATGACGACAATGTCCTGTCCGGCGATGGGATGATTTCCGCCGTTCGCCTTCAAGGCGGGAAGGCCAGCACGTCGATGCGTTATGTGCAGACGGCGCGCCACAAGGCGGAAGTCGAAGCGGGTCGCACGCGCTTTGGGCGGTATCGTAACCCCTTTACGGATGATGCGGATATGGCGGGCGTTGACCGCACCGTCGCCAACACCACCCCGGTCTGGCATGCCGGTCGCCTGCTGATGACGAAGGAGGATGGCCGTCCT
>CAJBSR010000490.1 GCA_903958285.1 uncultured Sphingomonadales bacterium | reverse complement strand
TTTCCCTGTGATGTTTAATGATACCCGAGCGGTCGCCCCGATCGATGAATGACAAGTTAAACTCTCGACACTTCCATGGTCGGAGGTATTTGATCAGCAATAGATGAGCGCATTTAGCTACTTCGCCAAATGCCGGGAATAGGACAATTTAAATGGCATCCGACACCAATCAATCGAATGGCATTGCGTCAATGGACGAAACCAAAACGCCGTCTACCCCCGATCCTTTTATGGTCCATCTCCAAACCTGCTCCAAGCTTCTAAGTGACGGCCGCCTAGAGGATGCTCTTGTAGAGGCTAACGCAGCCCGCCAATCAGATCCCGAGCGCCCGGAAGCGGATTATGCCGCAGGGGAAGTGTTCCTTGCCCAGGGAGACCTCCTCCAAGCCGACCAGGCGTTTAAAGACGCAATTCAGAAGGCCCCGACATGGCCTGACGCATGGATAAACTTTGGACTCACCCGCTATCGTCTCGGGAACATCGAACACGCAAAAAATGCCATGCGTGAAGCATTGCGTCATGCCCCAGGCAATCAAGCCGCTGCTGCCAATTTGGGTGCACTGATGCGCATCTCAGGCGAGCATGAGGGCGCAGAAAATCTTCTGCAAAAGACACTTGATGCAGAGCCGGACAATGTTGCCGCCCGGCTTAATCTGGTTGCTGACCTGATCAACGAGGAACGTCCGGCAGAGGCACTGGCGATATTGGACGCTGCCCCCGAATTGCCAGAAGAATTACAGCCGCGCCGCCATTGGCTTTTGCAGAAATCCATCGCGCTCTTGGTGCAAAATCGTCTCGCAGAAGGGCAAGCGGTATTGCAAGAATTTGATGCGCTTGGACCTATTCCGCCTGAGATACGTCCTCTGTATCTCTGGCGCCGCATCGTACTCGCGCAGTCCGTGGGAGATTTAAACGGTGCCGCAACACTCGCCGATGCAATGGAGGAATCCATCGGCGAGATGGGGCCTGACGGCGTACCGGAGCACCAGGTCATGGCATATTATGATTTGGCCAAGTTCTGGTCCGGACTGAATGAGCCAAGCCGTGCCTTCTCTCAATGGTTAAAAGGACATGCGCTCCTGAAACAGGTACAACCATTTTCGCGCGAGGAGCATCTTGCCTTTGTCGAAGCGAGCATAAAGGCGTTTCCCAAAAGCCGATTTGAACAGTCATCGATTGCCAGCAATGGCGACACTGCACCTGTGTTCATTATCGGCATGCCGCGATCTGGTACAACGTTGTGCGAACAAATCGTCGCTGCGCATCATCAAGTCTACGGCGCAGGAGAGCGCTCTAATCTTGGCCAATTGGCGCAGCGGTTGGGCGACCCTGAGGCGATTTCTGGTCTAGAACGTGAGGCGCTGGATGAGATAGCAGCGACTTATCTAGCAAACCTTCATGCTCTGGCCCCTGACAAAACGCGTATCATCGATAAAATGCCGGGCAATTATCTCTATGTCGGGCTGGCCGCGCGCTTGTTTCCCAAAGCAAAGTTCATCCATTGCCTCCGGGACCCTAGGGACATTGGCCTTTCGATCTTTACGTTTAGGTTTCATGGCTATCACGGGTATGCGCATGATCTGGCGGATATGGGTTGGACGATTGCCCAGCAGTTAAGGCTGATGGAGCACTGGAAGTCTGTTCTGCCGGGGCGCATTCTTGAGGTGCGCCTTTCAGACTGGGTCGACAATTTTAACGGCACGCTTGAATGCGTATTGGCCCATTTGGACTTACCCCCTGATGCAAATTGCGAGCGTTTTTACGAAACAGAGAGCCGCGCGCGAACGGTCAGCCGTTCACAGGTCAAGCAACCAGTCAATGCAAGTGGCCTTGGCCGCTGGGTCGCATACAAAGATGAGTTACAGCCGCTGATCGCTGAACTGGATGCGGCGGGAGTGTTAAAGGATTGGGGGCGTCGACGAGTATAAACTAAGGATTGATGTCCGCCTAAGAGTGCCGCGGTGCAAGTTATGCCGCTCGGCTCAGTCGCACACCCAACCCTAAACTTGGCCGATATCCAGATGCTCGGGTGACATTTGAGCAGGCCAGTGAATGACTGGGACTGTTCACCGCTTGGCGGCGCATCCGTCTAAAGCTAATGCTCTGCGTGCAATGTTCGGGGGACTTGCTTTTGGATATTCAGGGCTTCAGGCAAAACACCCGCGCGAAAAGTAGCCATAGACAGTCAGATGACGGCTGTCCCCGAAACGCGCGACAACCAACCTCCGAGGCATGCATGCCCGGATGTGTTAATGACCACTCCGCGTCTAACGCTGTCGCCGCCACAGCATAATGCCGCGCGGTGGTCCAAGACGCGGAGCTGGGCGCCCACCTGCGCTGCCGTTGAAACAGCGTTTGCAGGTGGGCGCCGCGTGTGAGCGTGATTGGCTTGAATTTTGTTACGACGGTCATGTTCGTCCCTATGGGATACGGGACGTGATAATCGACCACCACGTCCAATACGTTGATTGGAAATATGGGATTGAAGTCACACCAAGGGCGGTGGCTTCATGGTGGGCCTTATACAGGAAAGCCCAGAATTCCTGATACGTTTGATTTTTGTCAGATCACTTTGCCAGTCCGCCAATGTGCGTTCATATGTCCCGCCGTTCTTCGACAGCGCAGTGCTGTCGTAAGCGGAGAAGCACATGGAACCTTATCTTGCCTCAATCACCGATGCGCAGCGCGCACTCGGCATTGGTCGAACAACAGCATATCGCCTCATAGACGCGGGCAAACTGGAAACAGTCAAAATTGGCCGCCGCACCCTAGTCAAAATTACCTCAATCAAGGCGCTAGCTGGTGAGGCACCGCATCTCCGCCAATGTGATGCCGAATAAGCGGCAGGCGCAACACTCATGCCCGCCCGCCGGATCAACCCGCGCCTCATTAAGCTGCATCGGCCCTATAGTGTCGAAGAGGTAGCCCGCACGCTTGGCGTGCACAAGAATTCCGTGCGCGGCTGGATCAACGACGGCCTACCGACCATTGACCAGTCCCGACCTATGCTAATTTTAGGCCATGAACTTCGCGCATATCTGGAAAGCAAGCGCAAGTTAGCAAAGCGCCCCTGTCCGCCCGGCACGCTATATTGCTTCAAATGCCGCCGACCGCGCGCGCCTGCCTTGGGAATGGTCGAAGCCACCCACCAGAATGCCACCACAGGCAACCTGACCGCCCTTTGCGAAGGGTGTGGCACCATGATGCATCGCCGCGCCCGTTTGGACGTAATCGGCGCAATCATGCCCAATCTGAACGTCCAAATTAGGGAGGCCGGGTCACGCATATATGAGCGCCCCGCCGCTTCCCTGAATTGTGACAATCGAAAGGACCAATAGACCATGGCAAAACACAATGCCGCGAACGCTCGGATCAAGCGCGAATACTTCATATATCTCAAGGAAGCGCAACGCCGAGATGAAGGGTCAATCGATGCCGTTGCAAAGGCGCTTGCGCGCTTCGAGGAGGCGAACGGCCACAAAGATTTCAAGACTTTTCACAGGGCGCAGGCTGTCGCCTTTAAGCAGAAGCTGGATAAGCAACTGGCTCTGCGCACAGGCAAGCCGCTGAGCCGGGCGACGGTGCATTCGACCCTGTCCGCACTTCGCGCGTTCTTTATCTGGCTGGCGGGGCAGCCCGGCTACAAATCTCGCCTGTCCTATGCTGATGCCGACTATTTCAACCTTGCAGAAAAGGACGTGCGAATTGCCAAAGCAGGACGTCAGAAGTCGTTTCCCTCACTGGACCAAGTCCACCACGTTATCGCCACCATGCCCATCGGCACCCCCATTGAAAAGCGCAACCGGGCGTTGGTGGCTTTCGCTCTTCTGACCGGCGCGCGGGATGGGGCGCTGGCATCGTTCCGGCTGAAGCACGTTGATCTTGCTCAGGGTCGTGTCGATCAAGATGCCCGCGACGTGAAGACTAAGGGCAGCAAGACGTTCACCACTTGGTTTTTCCCAGTTGGCGGCGATGCTCTTAGGATCGTGCAGGAGTGGTGCCAATACCTTCGCACCAACATGCTTTGGGGAGACGACGATCCACTGTTCCCGCCGACGCAGATTGGTCTCGGCGAAAACGGAGGCTTCATACCTGTCGGCTTGCGCCGTGATGAGTGCTGGCAAGGGGCTGGACCAATCCGAGGTATATTCCGCAAGGCGTTTGAAAAGGCTGGCCTGCCCTATTTCAACCCACATTCGTTCCGCGATACACTGGTTCAGTTCGGTGAACAGGTTTGCCCGACAATCGAAGCCTTCAAGGCGTGGTCGCAAAACCTTGGACACGAGCGCGTGATGACAACGCTTACCAGCTACGGTACAGTAGCCCCGCACCGTCAGGCAGAATTGATCCGGGGCATGGGCGGCCAGAAGTCCATGGCGAGCAAACAGTCTCCGCCAGTTGATCCGGTCCTCGTGGCGCAAGTTCTGGCCGCCATGCAGAATTTACCAGACCAAGGATTAGGCTAAGGCGCTTGGCATTCTGCTTTGCCAAGCTATCCCGTCTTCGTGCCGAGCATCGGCGCCACATTGTCCTTGCAGACCAAACCGCTCGCGCAATAGCGACCCCAAGTTTCCATGAGTTGCACGCGAGCGCCAGGCTGGCCCTGAGTGCCTAGATAAGTCGTTCGGCGATAGGCCGCCTGCACAGCGTCGGGGGTCTTGTGCGCCAGCGCTGCCTCTACAACGGCATCGGGGAAGCCTTCATTGGCGGCCCAATCCGTAAATGTGGAGCGGAAACCGTGAACGTGAAACGGTTCGGCCATATCACGCAGCACCTTCAGCAACGTCATGTCTGACATCGGTTTGCCAGTCGCACCGGGGAAGACGACGTCCGTTCCCGTTAGTCTCAAGGCGTCCGCCTTCGCGAGCACAGCCAAGGCAGCCTCAGACAGGGGAACGATGTGCGCCTTGCCCCGCTTCATATGATCGGCGGGCACTGCCCACATTCGACCTTCAAGGTCAAATTCTTCCCAAGTTGCCAACCGGATCTCTTGCGAGCGAGCGCCGGTCAAGATGAGAAGTTCCAGCGCCAACCGGCCATAGGAGGGCTTGCGACGCAATGCGGTGATAAAACCGGGCAAGGCGACATACGGCATTGCTTTGCGATTTTCCCGCGCCTTCACCTGCCGAGGCAGACCCCGTCCCGCTTTCAGACTGCCATTGCCCGATGGTGCTTCGCGGGAACGCCAGCCCTTGGCATGTGCAAAATCAAGCACAGCGCAAATCCGGTTGCGCACCTGACGGGCGGTTTCGGGAATTTCCTGCCAGATAGGCGTCAGCACTGTGATGATATCAGCGGCAGTTATTGCCCCAGCCGCTATATTGCCTAGTTTGGGGAAGGCGTAGTTTTCTAAGCTGGCAAGCCATTGGCGCGCATAGAGGGTGCTTTTCCAGCCCGCCTCGTTCTCCATATGATATTGACGGGCGGCAACTTGGAAGGTCACTTTTGCGGCCGCTTCGTCCTTCTTCTCGGCTAAAACGTCACGACGGTCGATCTTGATTGCCCTGCGAACCCCGCTGGCCTTCTGTCGGGCCTCTGCAATCGGCAGCAGTTTGGCACTGCCCAGACCAATATCCTGCCGTTTGCCGTCGCGCTGGAGGCGCAACATCCAATAAGCGCCACCCCGCTTATCTACTTTTAGAAACAGCCCTTCCCCGTCTTGATAAGTGCCGGGAATCGCCAAAGCCGCTTTGACCGCCACCGCCGTAAGCTTGCCCATCCTCTTACCCCCACACTTTCCCCTCCGGTTTCGAGAGGTAAATATGTGGGGGTAAGTCGATTTACCCCCACATTACCCCCACACTCTGCTCCGGTTGCAGGCAAACAACAGCGGACGCAGGGGGACGATTGCGGTGACAATACGCTATGATTTCTGGGATTTCTACGAATTTCAGCGAACATCCCCGTATAGGAATTTGGTGGACAGGGCTGGATTCGAACCAGCGTACGCTTGCGCGGGCAGATTTACAGTCTGCTGCCTTTAACCACTCGGCCACCTGTCCCCAGGCGTCACATCGCGGCGGGGCCATCGATGCGAGAGGTGGCCCAATGGCGAAGCGACGCCGCGCTGTCAATCATCAGTCGTGGATTGCCAGCCATTCTTCTGAGGACGCGCGGTTGGCGCGCAGGCTGTTGGCGGGATCATTGGGGTCCTTGTAGCCGATCGACATACCCGTCCACATAATGCGGTTGTCCGGCAGGCCAAGGAAGCTGCCGATGGTTTTGGGGTAGACCGCCCAGCATTCTTGCGGGCAGCTGTCCAACCCAGCTTCACACAAGAGCAGCATGATTGAATTGAGCAGCGCGCCGGCATCCGCCCATTGCGGCAGGCCCATTTGCCGGTCGAGTGAGACGAACAGGCCGACGGGGGCGCCGAAAAACTGGAAGTTGCGGGCAAACCACATGGCGCGCGCCTTCTTGTCCTCCCGCGGGATGTTGAGCGCACCGTAGAGCATCTCGCCCACTTCGGCCCGGCGGCCTTCCCATGGGTCTGTCAGCCCTGCGGGGTAGATCGCATATTCGGGCATCTCGCTTTCCCGATTGGCGATCTTTTCCGCCATGATGCCTTTAAGCCTAGCCATCGAATCACCCTGGACAATGTCGACGTGCCAGGGCTGGAGATTGCCGCCGGAAGCGGCGCGGGAGGCGCGCTCCACAACGTCCTTCACCAGTGCGGGATCCACCGGCTTATCGAGGAAGCCCCTGACGGAGCGGCGATACTCTACGGCTTCGGAAACATTCATCTGCTGGGTCCCTGCGAAGGTGATTTTGTTGCGCAACTTTCCCTTGCCGTTAACGTCAATTTGCGCAAGGGATTTCAGAATTGACCCCCTTTGGAGAGGATTTTGGACATGGCCACTGCCTATATTGTTGACGCTGTCCGGACTGCCGGCGGCCGCCGCAACGGGAAACTTGCCGGCTGGCACCCCGTCGATCTCGCCGCGGCAACACTCGATACGCTTGTCGCCCGCACCGGCATGGACGGCGCGAAGATCGACGACGTTATCATGGGCTGCGTGACGCAGGCAGGCCAGCAGGCCATGCAGGTCGGCCGCAACGCCGTACTTGCTGCCAAGAACATTCCGGACAGCGTGCCTGCCGTCACCATTGACCGCCAGTGCGGCTCTTCCCAGCAGGCGATGCAGTTTGCAGCGCAGGCCGTCATGTCCGGCACGATGGATGTCGTGATCGCCTCGGGCGTGGAATCGATGACGCGCGTGCCGATGGGCTCCAACGCGATGTTCCACATGAAGGAAGGTCTCGGCCACTATAAGTCGCCGCGCCTTGAAGAGAAGTACCCCGGCATCATGTTCAGCCAGTTCATGGGCGCTGAAATGATCGTGAAGAAGCATGGCTTTTCCAAGGATGATCTCGACCAGTTCGCGCTCAAGAGCCACCTGAACGCAATCGCCGCAACCAAAGCCGGCATGTTCAACGATGAGCTCGTCGTGCTCGACGTCGAAACCCCCGAAGGCGTAATCCAGCACAATGTCGATGAAGGCATCCGCTTTGACGCGACGCTGGAAAGCATTGCGGGCGTGAAACTGTTGCAGGAAGGCGGTTCGCTCACCGCCGCGTCCTCCTCGCAGATTTGCGACGGGTCTTCGGCGGTCATGATCGTGTCGGAAGAGGCGCTCAAGACCTATGGCCTGACGCCGATTGCACGCATCCACAATCTGACGGTGACGGCGGGTGACCCTGTCATCATGCTCGAAGAGCCCCTGTTTGCGACAGACCGCGCCCTGCAGCGCGCCGGCATGAAGATCAGCGACATCGACGCCTATGAAGTCAACGAAGCGTTCGCCTCCGTGCCCCTCGCTTGGCTCAAGCACACAGGTGCTGACCCTGAAAAGCTGAACATCCACGGCGGCGCCATTGCGCTCGGCCACCCGCTCGGCGCATCGGGCACCAAGCTGATGGCAACGCTGCTCGGCGTGCTCAAAGCCAAGGGCGGCAAATACGGCCTCCAGACGATGTGCGAAGGCGGCGGCGTCGCCAACGTCACGATCGTCGAACGACTCTAGGAACATCTTCCTCCGTTTGGGCTGAGCCTGTCGAAGCCCCGTCCTTCCGCTTATATGCAAAGGGAAGGGCAGCCCTTCGACAAGCTCAGGGCGAGCGGAAAACTATCAATGAAAGGACCTGCAATATGAAACTCGATTCCTCCGTATCTGCCGTCGTCACAGGCGGCGCGTCCGGCCTTGGTGCGGCAACTGCCCGCGCGCTCGCCGCCAAGGGCGTCAAGGTCGCCATCTTTGACCTTCAGACCGAAAAGGGCGAAGCCATCGCCAAGGAACTCGGCGGCGTGTTCTGCGAAGTGAACGTGACCGACGATGCCTCGGTGGACGCAGGCTTTGCCAAGGCGCGTGCCGCCATCGGTCAGGAGCGCATCCTTGTGAACTGCGCCGGCACCGGCAACGCGATCAAGACCGCCAGCCGTTCCAAGGAAGATGGTTCGATCAAGCACTTCCC
Organism: uncultured Sphingomonadales bacterium; assembly: GCA_903958285.1. Lineage (GTDB taxonomy): Bacteria > Pseudomonadota > Alphaproteobacteria > Sphingomonadales > Sphingomonadaceae > Aquisediminimonas. The sequence continues at coordinate 11,487 of CAJBSR010000490.1, read as the reverse complement.
GCTCGATGCGTTCAACTGGATCGTCCAGATCAACCTCGTCGGTACCTTCCGCTGCATCGCCAAGTCGGCCGCTGGCATGATGTCGCTGCCTGCGATGGAAGACGGTGAGCGTGGCGCCATCGTCAACACCGCATCGGTCGCCGCTGAAGACGGCCAGATGGGTCAGGCCGCTTACTCGGCCTCGAAGGGCGGCGTTGTCGGCATGACACTCCCCATCGCGCGTGACCTCGCCAGCGAGAACATCCGCGTCAACACGATCCTGCCGGGCATCTTCGATACCCCGCTGCTCGCAGGCGCGCCGCAGAACGTCCGCGATGCGCTGGGTGCGACCGTGCTCAACCCGAAGCGCCTCGGCAACCCGGTGGAATATGCCAACCTTGCCATGTGCATGATTGAAAACGGCTATTTCAACGGTGAAGATGTCCGCCTCGACGGCGGCATCCGCATGGCCCCGCGTTGATCTGACAGACAGAAGGCGCCCCGCTCGCGTCAAGCGGGCGGGGCCTTTTATGCCCAAACCTTTGCCCCACCGCCTCGATCCGTCGATCTACCCCGTGACCATGGTCGCGCAAACGCGCTTTCAGGACATGGACATCAACGGCCACCTCAACAACGTCGCCTTTGCGGCGCTGTTTGAAAATGCGCGGGTGCAATTGAACCGCAATGTCCGCCCCTGGGCCGACCGCCCGGACAATGAGCGGACGATGGTGGCGGCGGTTGAAATCAACTATCTGCGCGAAGGCAACTTCCCCGCCGACGCCACAGTCTGTTCCGGCATCGGCCGCATCGGCACCTCCAGCTGGACCATCGAACAGGCCATGTTCCAAAACGGCCAGTGCATCGCGACGTGCGACACGGTCGTCGTCTGCCGGACGGACAATGAGGCGAAGCCGCTCCGGACGGAGATTGTCGAGGGATTGACGGCGCAGTTGGTGACGGCGGGCTGAGGCCAACACCGTCATCCTGAACTTCTTTCAGGATCCACTAGCATCAATTAAGAATGGCTCGCGCAGAGACGCAAAGGACGCCGAGGCAATGCGTGTTCTGTGCGTCAGGTGACCCCGTCCGTCGCTCCGCGCTCTCTGCGTCTCTGCGCGAACCTTTACACCGCAGTGTTCATGGATGCTGAAACAAGTTCAGCATGACGACAAGCTTACTCCGCGAAATTCGGCTTCCGCTTTTCCATCGCCGCCATCACCGCTTCCATCTGGTTGGGCTTGCGGATGACCAGCACCTGTTCATCGCTTTCTGCCTGAAGCAGTTCGGCGTCGGTGGCGTCGCCCATCAGGTTGCACAACCGCTTGGCGCCGCGAATGGCGTGCGGGTTCTTGTTGGCAATCACGCGCGCCAGCTCCATCGCATGGGCGTGGGGGTCATCCGACACGTGCGTGGCAAAGCCCATTTCCTTGGCTTCGACGCCGTTAAACTCGCGGTTGGTGTAGATCATCTCACGCAGCACATCATCGGCGACCTGCGTGCGCCACAGCGGCATGCCCGCAACGTCGGGCACAAGGCCCCACTTCATTTCCATAATGGCGATGCGCGTGTCCGGGTGGACGATGCGGATGTCGGCAGCGGCCATGATCTGGCTGCCTGCGCCAAAGGCCACACCATGCACAGCGGCGATGACGGGCACCGGCAGTTCGCGCCAGCCCCAAGCCGCATATTGCGCATTGTTGGCAATGCCGTGGGTACGGTCCGCCAGCGATCCGCCTGCACTGCTACCGCCGGGTTCACGGTCAGATTGCATGCTCGACAGGTCTAGCCCAGCGCAGAAAGCGCGGCCTTCGCCGGACAGAACAACAACGCGCAGTCCGGCCATCGCCTTGAGCGTTTCAACCGCCTCGACCAAAGCCGACCATTGCGCACTATCGAGCGCGTTCATCTTGTTGACACGGGTCATGCGGACATCGGCGATGCCATCTTCCAGCATGGTGATCGAAATGCGGTCGTTCATCTTTCCGTCCTCTCAACAACCCTTTTGGGGCTTCATCTCTTCAATGCAGCCTCGACCAGCGGCAGCTGATCATTGCCAAAATACATATCGGTCCGGTCCACGAAGATCGTGGGCGAACCATAGCCGCCGCGTTCTACCAGTTCATCGGTATTGCCGCGCAGCCGGAGTTTGTTTTCATCTGTGACGGAGGCCGCGCGGACCGCGGCGCCATCAAGGCCTGCCGCATTGGCGACTGCAACGAGCACGTCAGGGTCATCGAGATTTTCTTGTGCCCCAAAATAGCTCTCAAACGCCGCCGTCGTGAACGCTCGCAACGCCACCTGATCGTCTTCCAGCGCACACGCCATCCGCATGGCATTCACGCTCTTGGCCGGATGATAGACGCTCGGGAAGTTCATCGAGACACCCGCCAATCGCGCCCAATCGGCGAGTACTTTCCAGCTGTGCTGGAGCCGCCTGTTCCCCGCATCTTCGCGCGCGGCATAGACCGCAGGATTGACCGCGTTGAACACACCACCGACAAGGATGGGCCGGAGCACAGCCTGCGCCCCTGTCCGGTCCAGCATCGGTCCCAAATTGGCAAAGGCCAGCCGCGTCCATGGGCTGGACAAATCAAAGAAGAACTCGACGCGCGGGCCGCTCACTTCTTGGCCTTTTCCCAATATTGGTCACGCAGCAGGCGCTTGTAGAGCTTGCCCGTGTCGTGCCGCGGTAGTTCTGCCAGAAAGTCGATACGGCGCGGGATCTTCACGCCCGACAGCTTTTCACGCGCATAGTCTGTCAACTCGGCGCGCAGCGCGTCATTGGCGTTGGCCATGTCGACCGGCTGGATGACCGCGATCACCTCTTCGCCCATCTCCTCATGCGGGCCGCCGATGACAGCAACGTCCTGCACCTTGGGGTGCGTGACGAGATGGTTTTCAATCTCCTGCGGGTAGATGTTCACGCCGCCTGAAATGATCATGAAGCTCTTGCGGTCGGTGAGGAACAAATAGCCGTCCTCATCCATCCAGCCCACATCACCCAGCGTTGACCAGCCTTTGGAATTGCGGCTCGACTGCGTCTTTTCTTCATCGTCATGATACTCAAAAACGCTGTCGCTTTCGAAGAAGACCGTACCCTCGCTTCGCGTCGGCATCTCGGTTTCATTGTCTTCCCCCATGATGTGGGCGATGCCCGTCACGGCCTTGCCGACAGTCCCGGCACCTTCCTTGTCAGCCAGACGCAGCCACTCGGCGGAGCCGACATAGGTGAAGCCATTGCCTTCGGACCCCGCATAATATTCCTCAAGCACCGGACCCCACCAGTCGATCATCGCGCGCTTGACCGGCATCGGGCAAGGTGCTGCGGCATGGACCGCGCAGTTAAGCGACGAGGTGTCGTACTTCTTCCGAACGTCCTCGGGCAGTTTCAGCATCCGCACGAAATGCGTCGGCACCCATTGGCTGCAGGTCGCCTTATATTTTTCAATCGCGGCAAGCGCGCCTTCGGCATCGAACTTCTTCATCATCACAACAGTGCCGCCAATCTTGTGCACCGTCATCGACCAACGCAGCGGGGCCGCATGATAGAGCGGTGCGGGCGAGAGATAGACACTGTCCGGCGTGAAGCGGAACAGGCCCATGGCGATTGCCACAAGACTGTTAGCTTGATCAATAGCGGGGTCTTCCGGAAGCGGAATACGCACACCCTTGGGCCGTCCCGTTGTACCCGACGAATAAAGCATATCGACGCCCGCGCGTTCATCCGGCACCGGTTCTGCCGGCATCGTCGCCACGGCATCTTCAAACGACCCATAGCCCTCGACTGGACCACCCATTGAATAACGCTCCACCTGCGTGGACAGAAGCGCCGCCGCACCCGAAAGCGCGCCTGAAATCACGAAAATCTTCGCGCCTGAATTTTCAAGGATGTAGTCCGTCTCATCCTGCGTCAGCCGGGATGAGATGCAGACATAGCGCAGCCCTGCCCGCTGGGCGCCCCAGGTGAGGCTGTAATAGTCTGGTGTGTTTTCGAGCATGAAGGCGACGACGTCTTCATGGTGGAGCCCACGCTGACGAAAAAACTGCGCCACTTTGTTCGAAGCATCATCTAGCTGCCGGTAGGTCCGGATTTCGCCGGTTTCCGCAACGATGATAGCGGGTTTGTCCGGATGGGATTGCGCGTGAACAAAGGGATGCATGGCGGGTGACGGTCCTCTCTCGAATTTTGTTCGATTCTTTATGCTTTACGTTTACGTTAGGCCCAAAGACAAAAGCAACTGGCGTCCTTCACAGGGAACGCCCGAGCAAGTGGAGTGAACTGCGGCGCATGAATGAGTTTCCGCCCGAATTTGATCCGGCACGTCTGATCCAGACCATGTCGAAAAATGGCCATAACAAGTTGATTGGAACGCGTTATCACGCACATGGGCAGGGCTGGTGTGAGCTCGCGTTGCCCTATAGCGAGACATTGGTGACCGATACCGCCTCAGGCATCCTTGCCTCGGGGCCGATTTTCACGCTGATGGACATGGCGACCAGCCTGTCTATCTGGCTGAAAACAGGGACGTTCCAACCGCAGGCCACACTCGATCTACGAATCGATTATCTTCGCCCCGCGCGTCCCGGCAACACCGTGATCGGGCATGGCGAATGCTATCACGTGACTAAATCCATCGCTTTCATCCGTGGCCACGCCCATGATGGAGACCCAGAAAAGCCGATCGCCCATGTGGCCGGCACCTATTTCTTTACGGCAAGCGCATGAAAACATCATTTTCGCCCTACGCCCAGACAATGGGCTTTGAAGAGCAACGCGACGCAGACGGACGCTTGGTCATCGCCATGCCCTATAGCGATGGCGTGCGCGGTCGCCCCGGATTTGTGCACGGAGGTGCGCTCGCCGGTCTTCTGGAGACAGTGGCCTATGCGACACTGTCAGAAGCGCTGGGGGAGGATGACCGGCCGGTCATCAAACCCGTCAACGTCACCGCCACCTATATGCGCGGTGCTGTTGAAATGACGACCTATGCGCGGGCAACCATCGAACGGCTCGGCAAGCGGATTGCCAATATCGAAGCCATTGCCTGGCAGGATGACATCGAAAAGCCTGTGGCGATGGCCCAGATCAACGTGATGCTGGACCGAAGCCGGGGCTAGGCCTTCTTCCAGACACTCCGCGCCCAGAGCAGGATCGCCACGCAAACCGCTTCAATCACCATCGGTGGCGTGCCGCCCGGTGCGGGGCCATCAAGGGCAATCGAAACGAGGCGACCAAGAAGCGCGATGCCAAACAGGAGCGCCGCGCCAACCGCCGCGCTGCCGCTGCGCTTCCAGACGGCATAGCCACATAGGATGCCGATGGTCAGGAAGAAGGACCCAAAGTCTGCCCGCACGCTGACGCGTCCGATAAGGTTCGATGCTTCTACAGCGCCCTGCAGGCCGAAAGTGGCGGCCTGCGTTTCCAGATTCAGCCAGAAGCCAGCGCCCATTGCGCCAAAAAACAGCGCCATGATGCCAACCAAAACCCGTGCGACCATATCCATGTTTCTCTCCCCTTTTGTTTGTTTCTTCAGGCCGCCATGGCCTGCATGACCGCCATCACCAGACCGAAGCCGCGCACATCACCAGACGTCGTGCCCTCCATCTTGTTCATGACATAGCTGTAGGTCGCGCGGTTCTGCATATCGATGATGATGATCGATCCGCCATAACCGCCCCAGTAACAGCAACTCTCATTGGGCAGCGGCGTCATCCCACCGGATAGGCCAAAGCCAAGGCCAAAACGGACCGGAATGCCGAGGATGAGGTCGGTGCCCTCCACCTGACACTCCAGTAGTTTGCGGCATCCCGCTTCAGACAGGAAGCGCTTGCCCTTGGCCATCCCACCATTGGCAAGGATTGTGTGGATCTCCGCGACCGACCGCGCATTGCCTGTGCCACCCGCCGCCGGAATCTCAGCTCCGCGCCAGGCGCGCGTGCGCGTTTCGAGCACGTCAATGCCGGGGTTCATCGCCATATTCTTTACCAGATCCGAAGGCCCGTCCGCTCCAACGGCGGCCGAAGGCGGCGGCGGCAAAAGATCGGCCACACGATGATCTTCGGATGACGGCAGCCCGATATGGAAATCAGCGCCCATGGGTTCGGCAATCTCTTCCCGAAACACCGTGCCAAGCGATTTGCCCGTCACACGGCGGACGACTTCACCCACCAAATAACCCTGGGTAACAGCGTGATAGCCTGGCTGGGTGCCGGGTTCCCAAAAGGGCGCCTGAGCGGCGAGCAGACTGGTGCACTTGTCCCAATCGTAAAAATCGGACTTTTGAATCGGCTCCTTCCATCCGGACAGTCCGGCCGAATGGCTCATCAAATGGGCGACTGTCACATCCGCTTTGCCGTTGGCTGCAAATTCCGGCCAATAGTGCGCAACAGGCTTGGCGAAGTCGATCGCCCCCCGGTCGGCCAGCAATAGCGCGGTTAGCGCGGTCATCGTCTTCGTCGTCGAATAGACGTTGATGATCGTGTCGGATTGCCAAGGCCGGGTCTTCTCCGTGTCGGCATGGCCGCCCCATATATAGACGACAGTTTCCCCATCAATCGTGGCGCAGAAGGAGGCGCCGATATCGGCGCCGCTGGCGAGGTTCGCGGCAAGAACCTCCTTCACACCTGCGAAGCGGTCTTGCGCGAACCCCTGCACGCTCATGCGTCGATGCCGCCAGAACCAATGTTGGCGTGCGCCACACCGCCGTCGACGGTGATCGTATCGCCAACCACATAATTGCCGGCATTGCTGGCGAGGAAGATGGCGGCCGCTGCCATGTCTTCCGCAACACCAATCCGCTTGTTCGGGATGTTCTGGGCAACAGCATCAGCATGATCGCGCGCCGCGCGGTTCATGTCGGAAGCAAAGGCACCCGGCGCGATGGCCGTGACGTTGATCTGGTCCTGAATGAGGCGCGCTGCCATGCGCTTCGTCAGATACAGGATCGCCGCCTTGGACGCGTGATAGCTATACGTTTCCCAAGGGTTCAACCGGATGCCGTCAATCGACCCGATGTTGATGACCTTGGCCGGCTGCCCTTTGGACGCGGCGGCCTTCAGCTGCGGATAGAGCGCCTGCGTGAGGAAGAAGGGGCCTTTGACGTTGAGGTCCATCACCTTGTCCCAGCCCACTTCGGGGAAATCCTCAAACGGCGCACCCCATGCAGCACCGGCATTGTTGACGAGGATGTCGAGCTTTTCTTCACGTTCGGCAAAAGCCGCCGCCAGCGCCTTGCAGCCTTCCACCGAGGAAACGTCCATCGGCAGCGGGATGCAGTTGGGCCCGAGTTCAGCCGCCGTTTCGTTGCACGAGTCCGCCTTGCGCGAAGTGATGTAGACCTTCGCCCCTTGCGCGATGAAGCCTTCGGCAATGTGTTTGCCAAGGTTCTTCGACCCGCCGGTGATCAACGCCACGCGGCCCTCAAGCGAAAACAGCTTTGTAATATCCATCATCAATATCCGTTCATCTTCGCCAGCTTGTCGGCGTGGAAATAAAGGTCGCCAAACACTTCGTTCAGCGCACGGTCGCGCTTCATGTAAAGGCCGATGTCATAGGCGTCGGTCATCCCCATGCCGCCATGCATCTGCACACCTTCACGCACCGCAAGGTTGGTGGACTTGGCCGCCTTGGCCTTGGCGGCAGAGACGAACATCTCTCCACGCGGATCGCCATCGTCGAGCATGTGCTGCGCCTTAAGTACAATCGAACGCGCGCCTTCCATCTCACCATAAAGATGCGCGGCGCGGTGCTGCAGCGCCTGAAACTCGCCGATGACCTTCCCAAACTGCTTGCGCTGTTTGAGGTAATCGAACGTCATGTCCATCGCGCCGGTACCGACGCCAACCAGCTCTGCCGAAGCGCCCAGACGTCCGGCGTTGAGCAGTGCGGTGAGGGGCGCCCAACCGGCATCAACCTCTCCAATGACGGCATCGGCATCGACCTGCACGCCATCTAAAGTGATGCGGGCAGACATGGACGAATCGACCAGACGGTCTGCCTCGGCCGTCAGCCCGGCCGCATCGCGCGGTACGGCGAACAGCGTGATGCCTGCTTCTTCGCCCGCCGCCCCTGCCGTTCGCGCCGATACGAGCAATAGGTCCGCCACATGGCCATGGACGACAAAGGTCTTTGCGCCAGTCAGCTTAAAGCCATTGCCCGAACGTTCCGCCTTAAGCGCAGTCGCCGCCGGATTGTGCTTCTTACCTTCCTCCAGCGCGAGGCCGATCACCGCCTCACCGCCGGCGATTTTGGGGAACCACTGCCCGCGAATGTCCGCACTTGCCGATCTCAGGGCTTCAACGGCGGCAACCGCAGTCGACAGGAACGGCGACTGCGTCAGGTTGCGGCCAATTTCTTCAAGCACGATGCCGGCTTCAACATGGCCAAGGCCAAGCCCGCCTTCCGCTTCGGGAATCAGGATGCCGTTCAGGCCCATCTCCGCAAATTGCGACCAGAGATCACGTGCAAAGCCAGTGGCGTCGTTGCTGTCTCGCAAAGAGCGCAACTGCTTGATCGATCCGTTTTCGGCAAGGAAAGGCGCAACGCTGTCTTTCAGCATCGCCTGATCTTCGGTGTGGTAAAGTCCCATGGATCAGGCCCCCGGCATTTCGAGAATGCGTTTGGAGACGACGTTGAGCATGACCTCGCTCGTCCCGCCTTCGATGCTGTTGGCTTTGGTGCGCAACCAGGCGCGCGGACGGGCGCCGCCATTGGTGCGGGCACTTTCCCATTCCAGCGCATCCGAGCCACCGGCCGCCATCACGAGTTCGTGGCGCGACTTGTTCAGTTCGGTCCCGACATATTTCATAAGGTTGGAATAGGCGGGGTGTGCCCGACCGGTCTTCCATTCATCCATGAAGCGTTCGGAATGGGCGCGGAAGGCGAGGTTTTCGACCTCAAACATCGCCATTTCTGCGCGCAGCACGGGGTTGTCGGCCAGCACATCGGCGTAGAAGGAGCCGAGCGAGGCCATGCCACCGTCGCCGCCCATGCCGGAGATCATCTCGCGCTCATGCCCGAGCAGATATTTGGCGACATCCCAACCACGATTGAGTTCGCCAACGATTTGGTGCTTGGGCACGGCCACATTGTCGAAGAAGGTTTCGCAGAAGGGCGAAGCGCCGGAGATCAGGAGGATCGGCTTGGTCGTCACACCGGGTGTCGTCATATCAAACAACAGGAAGCTGATGCCCTGATATTTGTCTTCCTTGTTGGTGCGGACAAGGCAGAAGATCCAGTCGGCTTTGTCGGCATAGCTCGTCCAGATTTTCTGGCCGTTGACGACCCAATGATCGCCCTTGTCTTCGCCAAAGGTCTGGAGCGAGACGAGGTCGGAACCAGAGCCCGGTTCCGAATAGCCTTGGCACCAGCGGATTTCACCGCGCGCGATCTGGGGGAGATAGTGAAGCTTTTGTTCTTCGGTACCGAATTTCAGAAGTGCGGGGCCAAGCATCCAGATGCCGAAGCTGTTGAGCGGAGACCGGCAATTGAGCTTTGCCATTTCCTGCCGCAGGGCCTTAGTCTGTTCCGGTGAAAGGCCACCGCCGCCATAGGCAACAGGCCAGTCAGGAACCGTCCAGCCCTTGGCCGCCATGACATCCAGCCATTGTTTTTGCGCCGGAGACGAAAACACCCAGTTGCGGCCACCCCAGCAAACGTCGTCATCCGCCTTAACGGGCTGACGCATTTCGGGCGGGCAATTTGCTTCCAACCAAGAACGGGCTTCCTTCCGGAAGGTTTCGAGATCTGTCATCATCGTCTCCTATTTCGAGTGCCCTGTCTAAGTCGGCAGCGCGGCTTTACGCAAGCGTCAACTTGGAGACCATGCTTTCCGTAAGGGAAGTGCCGAACGCGTTGACCAAGCTGCTTCCGCCAGACAGGATGACGCCCAAAGACATAGGAGAGAGACATGAGATTCGCAGGCAAAACGGTCGTCATCACAGGCGCCGCATCGGGCATTGGCAAGGCGACCTGCCTGCTGTTCGCGTCGGAAGGCGCCACCGTCATCGCAGGCGACATTGACGCTGCGGGTGGCGAGGAACTGGCCGCGACGTCCAATGGCAAAATCTTCTTCAAGCACACCGATGTGTGCAACACTGCCGACATCAAGGCGCTGATGGATTTCGCCGCGGAGAAAACGGGCGGCATCGACGTCGTGTTCAACAATGCGGGCGCCGGTGGCGACAAGGCCCCCATCGAAGAAATCGAGCCTGAAGGCTGGGACCGGACGATGGACCTGCTGTTGCGGTCTGTTGCGATGGGCGTGCGTTATGCCGTGCCCCACATGATCGGCCGTGAAGGCGCCGCCATCGTCAACACAGCCAGCGTTGCAGGCTTGGGCGCGGGCTATTCGCCGACGGCTTATGCGGTTGCCAAAGGCGCCGTCATCCACCTGACGAAGGTCGGCGCGACTGATCTGGCCAAACACAATATCCGCATGAATGCGATCTGCCCCGGCTTCATCCAGACCAACATCTTTGCGTCATCGATGGACGTGCCAGAGGAAAGGCGCGACGAAGCGAACAAGATCATCTGGGAAATCTCCAACCACACCCAGCCGGTGAAGCGCGGCGGCCGCCCTGATGACATTGCGAATATGGTCGCCTTCCTTGCGTCCAAGGAAGCGGGCTTCATCACCGGCGCGCACTTCGTCGTCGATGGCGGCATCACGACGGGCCAGCCGCACAGCTGGAACCCAGAAGCGCCCGGCCTGTTCGACGCCTTGCAGGCCTATGTGGATGCGCCGCAAGGATGAGCCCCCCAGTTGAGGACAAGCTCCCGCTCAGGCTGAAGCTTGTCCACGGCATGGGCAGCATTGCCTATGGCGTAAAAGACAACGGCTTTTCGACCTTCCTCCTCCTGTTTTACAATCAGGTGTTGGGGCTGGAGGCGACGTTGGTTTCAGCAGCGCTCATGCTCGCGCTGTTCATCGACGCATTTATCGACCCCATTGTCGGGCATATGAGCGACCGGACCTATACGCGCTGGGGCAAGCGCCTGCCCTGGCTTTACATCGCGCCGATACCGCTCGGCTTTGCCTGGCTGTTGCTTTGGTCGCCGCCCGAAGGCGCGCATGGGCACCTCTTCCTTTATCTCGTCTCCACGGCGGTTCTGGTCCGCGCGCTCGTCTCCTGCTGCGAAGTCCCCTCCGTTGCGCTCGTGCCTGAACTCACCCGCGATTATGATGAGCGGACGGGGCTGATGCGGTTCCGCTATCTGTTCGCCTGGGGCGGCGGGCTGCTGATGCTGTTTCTGGCTTATGGTGTGTTTCTTAAGCCCGATGCGGGACATGCCGTTGGCCAACTCAACCCTGAGGGCTATTGGAATTACGGGCTCTTCGGCGGGCTGCTCATTGCGCTGACCGTGCTGTTGTCGGCAGCGGGGCAGCACAAGCGGATGGCGCGTCTACCCGATGCCCGCCCGGTCCCGACGAGTGTCGGCCATGCCTTTGGAGAAATCAAAGAGTCGCTGTCCAATCGCGCTTTCCTTATCTTCGCCTTGGCAGCAGG
>CAJBSR010000489.1 GCA_903958285.1 uncultured Sphingomonadales bacterium | reverse complement strand
CCCGGCACGGGTGGTCTCACCCGAGTGGTAGACAAACGCAAAGTTAGGCGCGACCTTGCCGACGTTTTCTGCACTTCGGAAGAGGGTGTGCGTGGTCGTCGCGCCAAGGACTGGAACCTTGTTGATGATATAGCTCCTAAGGGTCGTTGGGCAGAGGCCGTGCGTGAACGCGCTGATAGACTTGCCGCCCAGTCATCGCGCCCGTCGAGTGCAACCGGTGTAAAGTTGACATCGCTCAATCGTCGGATCGATGCCGCCGGATATCACTATGAGCATCTCGATGTTATCTTCGATCGTGTCAGGGGCTTTGCTACGATTACCGTCAAGGCGCCAAAAGATGCCCCACCTAGTGATGGCGCTGCGATGCAAGCGCAGGGAACATCATTTTGGCCGTTGGCCATGGCGCGTGAACTCGATGATGCCATTCTGCTATTGCGCACCAACGAACCGGAACTGGGGCTTTGGGTCGTCAAAGCCACGGGCGAGGGCGCGAAAGTTGTGGCTTACGATGACGCGATGATCGCCAACCAGGATCACTGGTTCGTTCGCGAGGTGATTGGCATGCTGCGCCGAACGCTCTCGCGTCTCGATGTTTCGTCGCGATCAACATACGCGATCATTGAACCGGGCTCAGCATTTGCCGGGACGCTGGCTGAACTGTCATTTGCGGCAGACCGAGCATATATGCTCGAACTGATCGCGGCGCCTGAAAAGGGACCGCAGTTACAACTCAGCAAAGCCAATTTCGGGCTCTACCCGATGTGCAACAACCTGCTCCGCCTGCAGTCCAGGTTTCTGGGCAAAGCGGGCCGGCTAGTCGAACTAGAAGACCTTATCTCTAGTCCAATCCCTTCGGGTGAGGCTTATGATCTTGGCCTAGTCACCTTTGCGCCAGACGACATCGACTGGGAAGATGAAGTTAGACTGGCGATTGACGAGCGTGTTGGCCTCTCTCCTGATGCCTGCACAGGCATGGAGGCAAGCCTGCGCTTTGCGGGTCAGGAAACAGTTTGGTCTAAGGTGTTTGGGCGCCTTTCAGCTTGGCAGAACTGGATTTTCATTCGTCCCAATGCGGTTGGCGAAGGCGGAGCTCTGAAGCTATTCGGAACAGGCCGGCGAGCCGAATTTGACAAGAAGCGGGTGTAAGGAGAGAGCGACATGGCTATTGATTATCAAACCAAAATTCCAAACAACGTTGATCTCTCAAACGACCGCGCTTTGCAGCGCGCGCTTGAGCACTGGCAGCCTTCGTTCATCGATTGGTGGAAGGAGCTGGGTCCGACGACATATCAGGGACACGAAGTTTACCTGCGCACAGCAACGTCCGTCGACGCGAAGGGTTGGGCAACTTTCGGTCACGTCAAGATGCCAGATTACCGCTGGGGTGTTTTCCTAGCGGAGCAACAGCAAGACCGCACCATCGGCTTCGGCGACTTTAAGGGCAAGCCTGCATGGCAGCAGGTCCCCGGAGAGTATCGCTCTATCCTACGACGCCTGATCGTCACACAAGGGGATACCGAGCCTGCCTCAGTTGAACAGCAGCGTCTGCTCGCTCTTACCGCGCCATCGCTTTACGATATGCGCAACCTTTTTCAGGTCAATGTTGAAGAAGGCCGCCACCTCTGGGCAATGGTTTATCTGCTCCATGCCTATTTCGGTCGCGATGGCCGTGAGGAGGCGGATGAGATGCTCTTCCGCCACTCTGGCGATGCCGATCACCCCCGCATTCTGGGCACGTTCAACGAGCCAATCGATGATTGGCTGTCGTTTTATATGTTCACTTATTTCACGGACCGCGACGGCAAATACCAACTTAAGTCGCTGGCCGAGAGCGGCTTCGATCCGCTAGCGCGCACTTGCTCATTTATGCTGACCGAAGAAGCCCATCACATGTTCGTCGGAGAAACTGGCATCAGCCGCGTGATCAAGCGGACGCTTGATGAAATGCAGAAGCTGGGCACTGACGATCCCGAGACATTGCGCAAGGCGGGCGTGATCGATCTTCCGCTACTACAGCGCTACATCAACTTCTGGTATTCGTCTGCTCTTGACCTGTTCGGCTCAGAAATCAGCTCGAACGCGGCAACTTATTTCGCCAACGGCCTGAAAGGGCGTCCAGACGAGGGCAACTATGAGGACCACGATTGCTTGAATACGTTTGAGCACGTGGAAACGCCGAATGGACTTGAAGAAATTGCTACGCGCAACGCGATGAACCTCATTACTCGCAACGCGTATATCCGGGACTGTAGCATTGGCCTGACGCGCTGGAACCGGACGATCGTCAAGGCGGGCTTTGATTTCGAGCTAAAACTACCAGCAGACAAGTTCAATCGCAGCGTGGGCGTCTGGGCCGGGTTGGATCTCGATGTAGATGGTCGGCCTTGCTCACGTGAAACGGTGGTTGCGGCCCTGCCAAGCGAAATGGACAGGGGATATGTCAAGTCGCTGATGATTGGGATCACAGAACCGGGCCAGTGCGCAAACTGGACCAGTCCACCCGATCGCGGCATCAATAACATGACTTTTGATTTCGACTACGTTCGGGCTGCCTGATCGAGTTTAAAATTGGGCGTAGACGGCTTAGACTG
>CAJBSR010000488.1 GCA_903958285.1 uncultured Sphingomonadales bacterium | reverse complement strand
TCGCCGTGACCGTCTTTCAAGGTCGCGCGCTTCTGGCCTTCCATCTTGCCTGCGATGGTTGGATCAAGCGTGACGGTCTGTCCGTCATTGCCGAATTTAGCATAGGTAAGGCTCTGGGGTGCTTCCCGGCTGTTCGCATATGGCACGTGGCAGCTTGAACAGCCCGAATGGCGATAATCGCCCGGCTGGTCATTCGTCCCCATGAACCAGGTGAAGGGATCGTTGAGGCGGGTTTTATGGATGTTGAGCACCGGAATGGCCACGCGCAGGCCTGTGCCGGGGCCGCGGTTGGATTGGCGAATGTCTGGACGGCCCGGTTCTTCCAAACGCTGCAACTGGCCCGTTGAGTTCGGCAGCCCAACTTCAGGGAACTGCGTTCCGTTCGTGCGGCCACCGCGTTCAAAGACCCGGAAAATGTCAGCCGGTGGCATGACCTGCCATGTGGGCAGCGGGTAGAGTGCGGCAAGCGCCCCGCGTGCTTCTTCTTCCTTCGTGATCGTGCCGGGCGTGATCCCCGGCGACAGAATTTTTGCAGGTTCGCTTTTCTCGGTATAAGCCTCACCAAAGATGTAGTTTTTGAACGGAGCAATGCCGTTATTATAGGCTGCACCGCCCCAGAGCATCGCGCCGGTCGACATGATCGAGCGGTCAGTCGCTTCAATCACCGACATGTGGCACGCGCCACATGAGTCCCGCACGACGCGATAGTCGGACGGGTTGTTGAACCTTACAAACTCGCGGCTTTCTTTGTTCAGAAGCGTGTAGCTCTGCTTCGGGTTGGCCGAGGACGGCCAGTTCCAAGCCTTGGGAAAGCGCGGCATGACATGCGCTTTGGACAGCGCGGTCGTGTAAGCTTTATCGCCTTCCTTTGCGTTGTCGGGCGCCGACACCGTCGCGTTGCCGCCGTGGCAGTCGGTGCAGCCGAGCACGACAGCTTCGGATCTGTGCATGCTATAGGCGTCGGTTTTGGTGTGGCAGGACACACAACCGATGCTTTTGGCTTTGGCCTGCTCCGCCGTCTGCCCGGCGGGCGCGGCAGGAGCGCGGACAAGGGTGTAATCTCGCGCCACCGGCTTCTCAGCGTCAGAGGCGAGGAGACCGGACGGCACCATGAGCGCGATGACGAGGAGGAGGCGGGAAAGCAGTGACATCAGTATGACAAAACCGTGTTAAAAAGGACGGAATAGTGGCGTTTGTTGCCACTGGTGGTTGTGTAGAGATCGTTAAATGCGGCCCCCGGTTCCAGCATGGCGCCGGAGAGGCGGAACACGACGTTCTGGATCATGGATGGCCGGTAAATCGCAGCTGCTGAAAGGTCCCAGCCGATGGCGCGTGGAATTGAGCCCTCATTACGGAGTTCGCGGACAGTAGCCGTGTTTGCGAACCAAAGATGGTTGGCATTTGTTGACAGGCGGAATTGCGGTGTGATGTCGAAATCCGCCCCGGCGCCGAGAAGGATCGTACCGGGATTGTTGAAATTGCTTTGCCCTTCATCCTTGGAGGAACGAAGCGAATTGAGAACGCCGTTGCGGCCATTAATGCCGATGACACGCCCGCCGCCTGCAAAGGGGAGTGACTGACGGATCCAGTAGCTGGTGTCTGCACCGGCGAAGATCGGGTTTTCGACAATGGCGTCAAAACCGGTTTCGCGATTGTCATAAGGATCTTTGTCGCCTGTGGCGTAGAGCGCGGACACGCGGAAACGCGCCCAATCCTTGTCATAGCTTGCCTCGGCGGCGGCAAAGCCAGCGCGGATCTGCGCCGGCTTTCCGGTGAAGAAGCTGTTTCGGTCACTGCCAAGCGCGGCATAGAGCGAGGTGGTGAGATTAATCCGTCCCGCATGTCCATCCGCATTATAGCCGAGATAGACCACATCGTAGTTGCGGCCGCGCAGATTGCCCAAAAGTGCCGGACGAACGGGGAAGCCGTTATCATCGATGTGGATGTTCTTGGCCTCGCGGTTCATGTTGTAAACCACGGTCAACTGGCTGGTGACGGCTGGGATGGGAAAGTCCTGCCGATACACATTGGCGAATGCGACCCAATCTTTGCGCGGCATTTTGACAAGGCTGTTCAGGCCTGAGTTCGTGTCCTTTTCCAGCCGCCAGAAAACGCCATAATTATACTGGACGCGGTTGTTGTCGCGATTGCCGAAATAGCGGAGGCCAAGCTGCTGGTCGTTGAACAAGAAGCCCCGGAAATCGGCCTGAAAAGGCTGAATTCCGATACGGACGCTGTCAAAATCATAGCGATCAGAAACGTTGCGCAAATGCTTGTCGAAAAACAGTTCCTGAACACCCAGGAAATGATCGAAGCGGTGGCTGCGGCGTGTAGGCTGAACGAAGAGCAATCGCCGCTCCGACACGTCGACAAAGGACGTGTTGAAGGCGAGGGCAATTTTATACTCGACATCTGGTGGCTTGAACGCTGTCGACCCCTTGAAGAGGGACGCTGCGGCAATGAAGGTTTGGGACGCGACGACGCTTGATGCCCGCCCGAAAACGTCCAAATCGCCGACAGCCTCATTCACCTGGCGCCCGACCGGCTGCGGAAAGCTGCGTGGTTCAACCACAGTATCGGAAATAAACGACGCAGCGAGGAACCAGTCCTCGCTCTTGATCGGCAGCCATTTAGGCTTCTTGTGCAGATCAATTGGGCGGTCACCCTTGTAGGTGTTTTGATTATATGGATCCCACCACTTTTCCTTAATGATGCCAAGCGTCTGGATGAGGCGCCAGCGATCAGGGATCGGCACTTGGTCGGTCGGAAAGGCTTCTGGCGGTGGCGCGCGGACGGCGCCGATGTTTTCCTGCGTAACCTTGTCCGGCAAAGTGCGTTCACGACCGGGAATACGCCGGCCAATGATCAGCGCTCCGTCTGCGTCCACCTCAAAGAGAGGGGGTAAGCTTTCGCCCTCGCTAACAACATCGGCGGGTGGCGGCGTGTCTAACGCAGGCGCTTCTTGAGCGGCTGCAATCTGCGGCCCGGCAGATAACAGCAGAAGCGGAAGGGTGCGCATCCGCATGGCGATTATTTGCCTTGGCATACGTTTTGCGCCGCCGTGTCGAGGAAGGGCGCAAAGGGACATTGGGCGTAGGGTAGAGCCGTGTTTCCTGCCTGCGGGAACAAGATGGCCGATGCGCGCAGGCTGCTCGGCGCATTGCCAATACCGGAAATCTTCTCCGCAGCGTTCGCAAGGCCGAGGAAGCTGATCATGTCATCCTGATCGATCCCGTCTCCGGACGTCCCAATCGCCCCAATGAGCGTGGTTCCGCGATAGATGGGAACGGCACCCGGGAAGATTTGTATGCCGTTTTGAAGGCGGTTCTGGCCACCGGCGAACGTGGGCAGGCTGGTACAGCGCGCTGGCGTATCTGTTTGGCTGGCACCCCCTACAAAAGCGAGATGAGCGGCCAAATCCCGAACGATGAGGGCGGATTGCAGGCCGTTTGAGAAGGGACTGAATTGGCCCATGGGCCGGGACAGTGGCCCATGCGGACGGTCGATTTGCCCGTCTGGGAAATAGGGGCGGGCCAATAGACCGATCCAGCGTGCGCTGATCGCCTTTTCCCCCACCAGTTGCGATTGGTTGGAGAGGAAGGCGCGATAGGCCGTCAGATATTGGGAGACGTTGCTGTCGCTTGTTCCCTGAAGATCCGATGCTGCGCCGGGGTTGGAGAAGAATGCGGCTGTGCGGGCCTTTTGAAGCGACACGTCAATGCCAAAGACCGGCGCGTCAGGGGAACGGACCTGCCCAAGTACGACGCCGCTAGAATCAACAACAGAAACGGTCACTTCGGCCTTGCTGTCGAGGGGCTTGCGAATTTGTGCCCGCGCCCGCTTCACGATGCGGAAGGCTTCCTCAAGGATTGTCCTGACCTCAGTCGGCGTCAACGCCGACAGCGTTTCCGAACCGGCCCGAATGGGGAAACGGGCACTGCCTTGTCCGTTGGTGAGGAGGAACGCGTCGCTGTCTGAAAACTCGGCGCTCGTCGCGCGCCGGATGCCGGAGGCTTCAGTGCCGTAAGGCGTGCCGGCCGTGATGACGGCATTGGCATATCCCGGAACGGCAACGAGCGCCCCGGCCGTGCCCGAAAGCGCTGCAAATGAACGTGCTGTCCCGCGCGCAGACAGGCCTGTGGTGGTTACGTCGGCAAAGCGAAGGAAGGTGCCGTCAACTGAGATGCGACCTGCCTGAATCGTCTCCGGCGCGGCAAAGCCGGTTGTGCCAGCAAGGGCGATGAATTCTTCATCATCCTGATCGATGTCGAGCGTTGAGAGATCAAAGCCATAGTCGCCATCGGCCATGATGCCGATCCCGCCAACGACCACGCCGTTTTTGTAGAGCGGCAGGCCGCCTGCATCTGCAGCCATGCCGAGAGGGGAACGTTTTGGGCCAATGGCTGCCTGTCCAAAGCGCGCGCTGAGGTCAGAGCACGGCAACTGGCTGAACTGCACGCCAAAGAGCGGGCCGCTCTCAAGTCCGACCGTGCTTGGTCCGGGCGGAAAATGTTCCTGAACAATCTGGCTGGCGGTTCGCGTGGAAAAGGCATTGCCGCTCGACGAAAGATAGGCCGCTGTGACCGCTTTGGCGATGGCGGCAGCTGTTGCCGGAACCGTTAGGTTCTGGGCGTCTGTGCTCTGACCATTGGCGGCAGCACGGGTGACGGCGGTGGCCCTCGCACCGTTCATGTTGAACACGCCAAGGACATTGCCGACACGATCCACGACTGCAATCGTCGCCGGCAATCGCCGGGCAGAGGCTTCTTCAATCGCCTGTGCGAAGATCTGTTCGACTTCCGCCGACGTTAAAGCCTCGATCGTGCTGGCGGGATAGCTGCTGGTCGAACTTGGTGTCGGCGTCGGCGTAATTGTGGTCGGGGTGCTGCTTTCACCTGAACCCGGACCGCAACTGGCGAGCAGAAGCGCACTAAGAACGATAACTGATACTGGCTTAACGTGCCGAGGCCTCATTAGAGGGCCCCAATCGCGTTGCTTGCCCGAGACAAAGCAGACCGGAATGCCGCAGGCTGGTAGCCATATGGATCTTTGACAGCGGCATAGGCGCGGTTGATCTCGGCACGGATGGAAGCCGCCTGTCCGGCTGACACCGACCCGTTGTTCACCAACGCATTCAGGAGAGTGTCGACGGCCATAACTGCCTGCGTGCTACCATCATAGTCGGTGTAGCGCGGGCGCATGGCTGCATCGCTGATTGTGGCCACAAGTGCCTTGATGTCACCCGATGAGAAGCGCTTGCCTCCGAACGCCGCCAAGAGCGCATTCGTGGTGCTGCGGAGCCGGGCTGCTGCCTTGAGTGCCTTTGGCCGATCGCTTGCGAGCGCAGCGTGGAAGGCCTTGCTGTCCGCATCAAAGCGCTGGGCCAAGGCAGAGGATGTCCGTCGTGCAGCTGCGCTGAGCATGATCATGTTGCCATCACTGAATGGCGCCATACCGCGCGGAATGGGGCGGCCCGGATTGGCGACAGCTGCTGCCCGGAAAGAAGGATCGTCCGAAATACGGCGATGGCAGCTGTGGCAATCGAAGAAGTAATATTCAGGGAAGATACCTTCCTGACCAAGCCCAGCATCGGACCAGAGGGAAAGGGCGCGATCTAGCGCCATCGCCTGTCCGACCGCCCAATCCTGAACCGGGTCGCGCTTCCCCTTACGGCGGACATAGTCCGCATCTTCATTGTGATGGGCCTGAAGGCCAGTGAACAGGTCGAGCTCAAAGGTGACGCGGGGGTGACCTGCGGCCATGATCCGGTGGCTGACAAACTGGCCGGGCTTTGAGGATCCGAAGTGGCAATCGAGGCAATTTGAAGCGCGGCTCTTCGGGTTGTCCAGCGGGATCAAGCCTTGCGCGACATTGCGCTCATGGGATGCGCCAACGGCATAATGGCTGCTGATCCATCCTGAAGCTCCGCCATGGCAGGATTCGCATCCCACGCCGTCGGAAAGCTGATGTTTCGGGCCAGTCGCACTCGCATTGTCACTATGGCAGCCGAGGCACATGGGTGCTGTTTCTGCAGAAGCCAAGCCGAGGTTCCGGGCAATAGCCGCGGACCGCGCCGTGCCCAACGTGCGGAAGGCGCGACTATGGGCGCCGGATGTGGAGGAGTCTTCTTGCCAGCGCAGCAGTTCATCCTGGCGCACCACGGCGCCGTCGGCGACTTGGCGCCCGTGGCAGGTTGAGCCAGCGCAGCTTGCGACACCTAAATGGACATTCTGAGCGACATCGGTTGCTGTCGCAGGTTGCGCGCCAGCCAGCATGACATAGGCGGCAGCGCCAATCGTCAGGATGGCCAACAATAAACCAAAGAGACGAGAGAAACCATCGGACGAAACGCCACCTTGGACGGGATCTAAACGGTCCATGAAAACGCCCTCAAATTGGTCTTCTTGAAATTGCCAAGCCCCCCTCGCCAATTTCTCGGACAAG
>CAJBSR010000487.1 GCA_903958285.1 uncultured Sphingomonadales bacterium | reverse complement strand
TTGACGGTCAGCGTTTAACGCTTAAGGTTGTTGGCTTCCTGCAGCATTTCATCTGCAGTGGTGATGATCTTCGACGTCGCGCTATAGGCACGCTGATACCGGATCATGTCGCTGAACTCCTCGGCCAGATCGACGTTCGAAGCCTCAAGCGAACTGGCCTTGATCAAGCCAGCGCCCCGCGAACCAGGATCACTGATGGTCGCCGAACCTGAATCGGGAGATTCAATATATGCGTTTCCGGCAATCGTCGTCAGGGCGTCCGCGTTAAGGAAGGTTGCCACCGGCAGCTTATAGAAGGGACGGCGGGTGCCATCAGAGAACAGCACGTCGAGCTGGCCGGTCGAGCTTACGTCAACGTTGGTGATGGTGCCAAGAAAGCCGCCATCCGCTGAGGCGCTGATGACGGCAGTGCTTTCGGACAACTGACGCATGCCATCCGCAGTGCCGATTGTGCCGAAATTCAGTTTCAGTGGGCTCGAGCCTGCACCGGTGGTAGCGATCGAGAGCGGGGTCGTTGCGGTATTGATTGTCCCCGTAACGGTCTTGAGGGTGCCGTTCGTGTCGAATGTGAGGTTACCGGTCCCGAGGAGCGCCCCGCCGTCCTTCAGGTCGCAATCCCAACTGTTCGCGGCCGCGACCTTGGTGAACACGAGGCTCAATTGGCGGCTGTTACCCAGCGAGTCATAATAGGTGAAGCTGTTGGTGAACTGCGTTCCAGTAGTTGCCTTAGAATCCAAGTTTGCATTAATCTTGAAATTGCTCGTAGGCAAAGCTGTGCCGGCCAGTTCACTGACTTTAATCGGCGTAAATCCAGTGCCTGTCGGCACATTACCGGTGCTGTCGAGCTTATAGCCCTGAATGTACATGCCATCCGTGTTGCGAAGATAACCATCGCTATCCGGCGTAAATGAACCTGAGCGGGAATAGGCAACTGGATCAGTCGCAGACGAGCCAGTCCGCGTCACAAAGAAACCTTTGCCGTCGATCGCGAGATCTGTCTGGTTTGCACTGGCCTGGATCAAGCCCTGCTTCGAGATGAGCGAGATCGTCTTAGACGTCACACCGCCGAGGCGGCCATTGCCATCATTCTGGTCGGACACGAGGGATCCAAAAGCCGTGGACGCGCGCTTGTATCCAACCGTATTGAGGTTCGCGATGTTGTCGGCCACACCAGACATGGCATTCGCGTTGGCCGTCATGCCGGCGATGCCGACAGCAAGTGAGGAAGTGACTGTCATTCGAATTCTCCTTAGTCCTGATAATCAGTCCTGCAGCGATTATAGGATCAGAACGGTCAAACATGTGCGGGGCGGCAAAAATTGCCTCCAAACACCCCATTCGGGAGAATTTTGCCTATAAGGTCTAGAAGCAGGAGATTTCCCCATGGGGTTGAAGGTCAATCTAAAGGACAATGAGCGGATCATCGTGAACGGTGCAGTGCTGCGCGCAAGCGGGCGGGTGACCGTTGAGATAGAGAACCGAGCTGTAATTTTGCGCGGGAGCGAGTTCATGTTGGCGGAAGACGCCACGACACCGGCGCGACAGCTGTACCACTCCACGATGATGGCTTATATCGACGAAGAACAGCGTGCCGGTCATCAGGACCAGATCATTGCCCGCGTGCGCGAGGTTATTGGGGAAGCTCCATCGATCGAAACGGCTGCTCTCTGCGTGAGCTTTGCTCATAAGGTTGCCTGTTCCGACTATTACACAGCGCTCGCCGATTGCCGCGATTTAATAGCCCTCGAAGACGCGCAGGTAGCGTCGGTCTGAAACCGGCGAACCCTTGGTTAACAACATGCTCAACTTGAACGATGTCACCACTGCGCTGCGCCAGATGCCGGTGCACACCCGCTATGGGCGGGTCACAGCATCACGCGGCAATATGATCGAGGTGGCCGGTCTTGATGGTGCGGCCCGGACGGGGTCCCATCTATCGATCATGACACCGGATGGTCCCTTTCAGGTTGAAGTTGTCGGGTTTGATCGAGGTCAGGCGCAATGCATGTCATTTTCCGACACGCAAGGCGTCTCTATCGGAATGTGCGCTGAACTTCAGACAAGCAAATTTGAACTTCGGCCATCTTCACATTGGCTGGGCAGGGTCATCAATGGCCTTGGTGAACCGGTCGACGGCAAGGGTCCGATTGCTCCAGGCCGCGAACCGCGCGCGATAAAGAGCCTTCCACCTCCAGCCGCGAACCGAGCGAGAGTGGGTGCGCGCATGCAGACGGGCGTTCGGGTGCTCGATCTGTTCGTGCCCCTGTGTGAGGGCCAGCGATTGGGGCTGTTCGCAGGTTCGGGCGTCGGCAAGTCGGTCATGCTCTCAATGCTCGCGCGGTGGTGCGACTGTGATGTCGCCGTCATCGGCCTCATCGGCGAGCGGGGCCGCGAGGTTCAGGAATTCATCGAGGATGATCTTGGCCCCGAAGGTCTCGCGCGCAGCGTCGTGGTTGTCGCTACATCGGACGAGTCTGCTTTGCTGCGCAGGCAGGCAGCGTGGACGACCCTCGCGGTGGCTGAGCATTTTCGCGACGAGGGAAAGCGGGTTCTTTGCCTAATGGACTCGGTTACCCGTTTTGCCATGGCGCAGCGGGAAATTGGCCTCGGAGCGGGCGAACCACCGGCAACGAAGGGCTATACGCCGACGGTTTTTGCGGAATTGCCGCGCCTACTTGAGCGGGCTGGCCCTGGACTTCCGGGACAAGGTTCGATCACGGGTGTGTTCACGGTGCTCGTGGACGGCGACGACCATAATGAGCCTGTCGCCGATGCCGTGAGAGGCATTCTCGACGGCCATGTGGTCATGAGCCGCCGCATCGCGGAGCGGGGCCGATACCCAGCTGTCGATGTTCTGAAGAGTGTCTCTCGAACCCTGCCTCGGGCGCAGACGGACGAGGAAAACGCCATCCGGCTCAAGGCACGGGAAACGCTCTCCCTCTTTGGTGACATGGAAGAGATTGTGCGCCTTGGCGCCTATCGTTCCGGCGCAAACCCTCAAGTGGATCGCGCAATCGTGCTCGCGCCGCAGATTGAGCAATTGCTCGGTCAGGGCAAGGATGATCCCGGCTCGATTGACGAAGCCTTTCAGGCGCTTGCCGCCATACAGGGGGCGGGCTGATGGCGTCTCCCTATGATGCAGTTCTCCGTCTCCGTAAGCGGGAAGTAGACGCGGCGGCTGAGGCATTCAGGTTCGCGGCGGAGGAGCTTGAAGCCCTGGAAGGCAAGTTGACCCGGTCGCAGGAGGCATATGCGGAGGAAAGCCACCTGCCAGCCGATGACATTACGATGCGCAGTGACCTTTATCTGCTGCAGATGTTGGGGACTATGGCTGACCTGAGGCAGAACATTGGCCATGCCGCTGCCGAGCTGGAGGAGCGGCGCGCCGAACTTCTTCAGGTTTTGGCAGAAAGCAAGGTGCTTGAGCAGCTGGTAGAGGCACATGAAGAAGCTCTGCGGCTAGCCGCGGAGCGGACTGAGCAAGCGCAAAATGATGACCGGGTAGCCTTCGTGTTTCGCGCGCGCGAGCTTGAGCGAGGTGCTGCGGCATGATCGATCCCTCTCAACTGAGCAACCTTAGTCCCGCCCGCAAGGCCGATCTTATCTATGCGCAAGCCCGCGCGGAGGTAAACAGCAAGCTTTGGCAGATGGCCTTGGGTGATGCCGATGGCAACTCGGCGCGCGATCCGTCCATGCCACTGGCGCAGGGCGGCGGGACTTATAGTTTGTCCTCATTGTTGGCCTTGATGACGGACTCAGGCGACGCGAACTCAAATGCGTTCGAGGGCAGGGGGGCGGCCGACTTGATCCCATTCGCAGGTCTGCCCGCGCAACCTTTGGGCAAGCCTGACATTGCTGCGGTTAGCGGAGGCTCCACCGCCCTTGGCGCAAACAGCAAGTATAAGCCGATCGTCGAGAATGCGGCGCAGCGCGTGGGGCTTCCGAGCTCTGCCCTTGCCGCGATTGTTGATGCCGAGGCAGGTAAGCGGAGTGGAGGGGAATGGAACCCCTGGTCCCGCAACCCCCGTTCGAGCGCGGCCGGGCTGGGTCAGTTTCTTGCGGGCACATGGGTTTCAGAGGCGGAGCGGGCCGGAACATGGCTGAACAACTTGTCCCGCCAGCAGGGATGGCTTGACGGCAATGGCCGAGTGCAATCCGGTGCGCGCCATCAGTTGCTTTCACAGCGCTACGATCCCCAAGCCTCGATCGAAGCCACGGCTGATTATGCACGGCATAACGTGGATAAGCTCAAACGGGCCGGCGTTTCAGTAGGTGGGAGTACCAATGCCATTAGCCGCGTCGCCTATCTTGCGCATCATCTTGGGAGAGGAGACGCTGAGCGGTTTCTTGGTCAAGGTATTCCAGAAGGGAGAGCGCGGGAGCTTCTCGCGGCGCAGATTGGCGCAGACCGTGCCGGCGAGCGCATCAATCGCGCCGGGAGTGCGACAGCCGCGCATCGTGAATGGCTAAATGGGTATGTCGCCCGTCAGGTAAGGCCGCAGCGTTTCGAGGAAAACGGATAATGATCAGTTCGAAACAAACTCAGTGTGCGACCGCGCAGATCAATCGATCAGGCAGTGATGTCCAGGAGAACGGGGTCGCGACGCGCACTGGATGCGCCGGACAATGAGTTATAGCCATTGTAACCCGTGGGCGACTCGTTGCGCAGTTTCTGGATGAACACTGCGATTGGATCGAGTGGATCTTTGGTGTCTGGCCGCGCACCGGGATAGGG
>CAJBSR010000486.1 GCA_903958285.1 uncultured Sphingomonadales bacterium | reverse complement strand
CCGGCGGCCAGCATCGCGCGGGAATACCCGCCCGCTCCAAAGGTGCCATCCACATGCGTCTCGCCGGGGCTAATTGCGAGCGCGCCAATAACTTCATCAAGAAGCACAGGAATATGAGGTGCGTTGCGGGGCATCAGCGCACGCCTCTTTCTGCCATCAGGAATGCGGCAACTTCCTTGGTTTCTTCGTCAATACCCGGCGTGTCGATCAGGACTGTCGGGCTCCAGATTTCGAACGCGCTGCCGGTGCCATAGAAAAAGGCTAGATCTGTCAGCTGCGCCTTTGCACGGAAAAAAGCAGGTAAGATGAAGCGGCCACTCGCATCATAAGGCACTTCTTCGACGAGACCGAAGGCGCGACGATACGCGTTGTGATAATCGAAATCGCGACCGGCATTGCGCTCACGGTCTTCCTCGCGCTCCAGCCGCTCGTGCAGCAGCCGGGACCATCCGCGATCATAGCCGGACAGGCAGGGATCGCTCTGGTGCTTGGCGATGATGACCATGCGGCCGTCGCTGTTCTTTTCGATCACGGAGCGCAGGGCAGCAGGGATCGCGACACGGCCCTTGCCGTCAATCGCGGTCAACGCATGACCTCTGAATAGCTCCCTGTCGCTCACAGCATCCCTCTGCCTTTGAAGCAAAAGGGCCGCCTCCCCGATCACAGCACCATGCCGCGACCGGTTGTTCATACGAGAATCAGGACAGCCCCGCCCCAATCTGACGGAAGCAGGGAATATCAATCAATATCGGGGTGAGCAAGGGATTTGACGGGTGAAATGGGGATTTCATGCCAAAGTCCGTAAAATTCCTAAAATGTTCACCTATCCAGGCGGCTTGTCCTTATTTTGTTCTGTTTCAGATTGAGCCCCCTTCGGCCAGACTCGCTCCATCAACGCATCAAGCGCCGCATAGTTGCGTCCATTGGTAGCCGTCGCCCAAAGCGGATTGGTAAAATCGACATCGGACACGAGAATCGCCTCGCCCTTGCCAATGCTGCATTTGATGACGCGCAAGGATGTGGGCGCGCACTTCTCGCCCTTCACTTCCCAGCGGCCGGGGCTGTCGAACACGACATTGCGGCCTTCCAAGCCTTCGGCAACCGGCGAAAGTCCTTTTGTGGGAAGCAATGTCGCGCCCCAATGGGCGAATAAGGGCGAGAGGAGCGATGCGGGAGGTGCGCGGCGCGGATCTCCCGACGGCAATGTTGAAGGCCATCGCAAATCAGGATCAGCCAATATGAGAAGCCGCCCACCCCTGCGCACCCATCGGTCAATCTCGACCAGTTCGTCGGGCGCCAGAGCCTGCGGCTGAATGATCAGTAGCCGATCAACTTGCGCGAGTTGCGGCCGCCGGGCGACATCAAGGGGGTGAAGTGTCCAGTTCCGTTCCAGCGCTTCCAGCAATGGGGAGCGCGTGGCCGTGCCGCCAAGGACGTCGCTAACATCCCCTTCTCCGAAAAACAGGGGCAGACCCGTTAGAATATCGACTTTGGGCCGGTCTTCAGCTGGCATTGATTGGCTACAGGATGCCAGCAACAATGCCGCAAAAGCTGCACGCATTTATTTGGCCGCAGGCTTGGGGTCTTGCGTCGAGGCGGCAGCGCCGGGGGCCACGCCGAGTTCTGCCAGAGGCTCATTTTCAGGGACATTTGTCGAATTGCCAAGCGCGTCTTCAGCCATGGTTACCGGCTCGGGTGTTCTAGGGCTGATGCGTTCCAACATAGCGCTGGCCAGCCCAATCAGCAGAACGATACCGCCAAGACCCGTCAGCCCAACACGGATGCGCCGCCAGCTCTCCTTGCGATCCGCGAGGGTGTCTTCTGCAGACATGTTCAGCCTTTCAGCCAGTCAAACACCGGCAGGTTCTTCGATCGCAGCCAATCCGCATTATAGAGAGTCGAGAGGTAGCGGAACCCAGTATCACAAAGAATGGTCACCACGGTCGAGCCGGGGCCCAGCTGCTTTGCCAACGCAACCGCCCCTGCGATATTGATGCCTGAGGACAGGCCAAGGCACAAACCCTCTTCCTGCAGCATCCGACCGACCCAGTAGAGCCCTTCCTCATCAGAAATACGGAACTGCGTGTCGATTGGCGCGCCTTCAAGATTGGCGGTAATTCGGCCCTGCCCGATGCCTTCGGCAACCGAGCTGCCTTCGGCCTTCAATTCCCCATGCGCATAATAGTTGAACAACGCGGCACCATGCGGGTCGGTCAAGCCGATGACGATGTCGTCCCGCTTCGCCTTCAAGCCCAGCCCAACGCCAGCGATCGTTCCACCAGTGCCCGCCGCGCAGGTGAATCCGTCGACCTGCCCGGACGTCTGCTCCCAAATTTCCTCAGCAGTGCTGAAAATATGAGCCTTGCGGTTTGCGATGTTATCAAACTGGTTCGCCCAGACAGCGCCGGGCGTTTCTTCGGCAATCCGGCGCGACGTGTGGACGAAATGGCCGGGGTTCGCGAACGGTGCAGGTGGCACAAGTACAAGTTCCGCGCCCAGCGCACGCAGCGTGTCCATCTTTTCGCGGCTTTGCGTGTCGGGCATGACGATGATCGTCTTATAGCCTTTGGCATTGGCGACCAGCGCCAGCCCGATGCCAGTATTGCCCGCCGTCCCTTCGACAATGGTTCCACCCGGTTGCAGCGCACCACGCGCCTCAGCGTCTTCAACGATGAACAGCGCGGCCCTGTCTTTTACGGACGCCCCGGGGTTGGCATATTCGCATTTACCGAGAATTGTGCAGCCCGTGTCCGCAGAAGGGCCTTCCAGCTTCACCAGAGGCGTGTTGCCGATGAGCCCAATGGCATTTTGTGCAAAGGTCATGGATTGTCCGTAGCGCGTTATCCCTATCACGGGCAAGAAAGGAACGCTTTCTGAGACTGCGGCACGTTCTTGAGTCCCGTCTCAATTTTTTGAAGGCGTGATATCCATCACAGCCGGATATCTTCTGAATTGCCACATGGTCACCCGGGTTGCAGAGACACAGGAACGAGCGAGGGGGGCGAAGACAGACATGCTTCCAAGAAATTACGCACCGTCGCTCGGCCTTCGCGGGTTTATTCGCCGTCACTATGTGTTCGAAGCCGACTTGCCTGACAACTACCTCCTTGAAGACAAGTTGCTGTCCGAATTCCCATTCATTCGCATTCTCGTAAAGGGTGAATGGACCGCGGAAACATCCCCCGGCAATTGGACATCCAGCGGGCGCGCTGTCTTTTTTGGCCCAAATGCCCGGCCACTCAACGTTCGCTGTCAGGGAACTTTCAAAGTCGTTGGCTTTGCCGTGCGCCCCAGCGGCTGGAAGAGTCTGTTCCCATGCCCCGCCAACCAGGTGGCGGACCAGATGCTGCCGCTGTCCGACCTGATCGGATCAGCCGCCGACGACATGCTGCAAGGTGTGATGAATGCATCGGATGATCATGCGGCGATTGAGGCTATCGAGAACGTGATGCTTGCCGTGCACGAACAGCGCGGTCGACCAAGTGGAGATCCGGCGATGCGCCTGTTTGAGGACATTGCGCAATTTGACAGCACGACACCGGTCCGCGTCGCGGCAGAGCGCCTTGGCATATCCGTGCGCCAGCTTGAACGGCGGTGCCTGACCACGTTCGGCCACCTGCCAAAGACGATTTTGCGTCGGAGCCGCTTTCTTGACATGGCGACGGCCCTGCGCGGGTTTAGTGACCCGGATCAGGAACTGCTCGCAGCACTGCGATATTTCGATCAATCGCACAGGACCAACGAATTCAAACACTTCATCGGACTGCCTCCGGGCGCCTTTGAAAAGGCCCCAACGCCGCTACTGACTGCTGGATTGAAGTTACGCGCAGAAGGTCTCACGTGAAACCCGTGAAAATGGCAAAAATCTCTTCTGAAAAGAGATGCATACCGACAAAATTTATGGTGAAGCAATGAGACTGGGTAGGAATCGAGTGAAGGGGGGCCAGTAAAGGATGTTGTCATCGCGCAACTATGCTCCGGCGTCGCGGTTGCTGCCCTTCGTACGTCGATTCTACATGTTTGACGCCGCATTGCCGGACAGTTTTGAGCTGGAAGACATGCTTTTGTCGGACAACGCCTTTATTCGCGTGCTGCTGAAAGGCGACTGGGCCTATCTCGATCCTGACGGCAACTGGACACCGCTATCAGGCGCAATGGTGTTTGGTGCCAATTCCCGTGCGGTCCGGGTGCGGGTTAAAGGCCCCTTCTCCGTCGCCTCCTTCGCCGTCCGGCCGAGTGCTTGGCCCGCACTTTTTTCCACCCCCGCCGCAGACTTCGCAGACCGGATTGTGCCGCTATCTGCACTTTGGGATGCTGACATTGCCGCCTCGGTTGAAACCGAAATTCCAAAGGCCACGGCGGACAGTGACATGGTGGCGCTGATGACACGCGCGATCGAACAGCAGCTGGCCCGGGTTGGCGTCAACCAGATTGACCCTATTGTTGCAGCCTTTGAAGCGATTGCCCGAAATGACAGCACAGCCCGGGTGGAAGAGGCGGCCAAATTGCTTGGACTGTCAGCCCGGCAACTCGAAAGACGCTGTCTCGCCGGTTTCGGCCTGTCGCCCAAGGCCGTCCTACAACGTTGCCGTTTCCTCGACATGGCATCGGCGATGCGGGGCCTGAGCGATGCCGATGAAAGCGAGTTGGCGGCGTTGCGCTATTTTGATCAGTCGCATCTCAACAGGGAGTTCCGGCGCTATACCAATATGACTCCCGGCGCCTTCCAACGCGCAGTGACACCTTTGTTCACAGCGAGCCTGAAATTGCGGGTCGACGGAAAAACGCTCGCCTAAGCCAGAACTGCACCATCGCGGACAGTGTAGCGGGTCGCGACAGCGGGGGCTTCTGAAAACAGGCTCGGCTCCGTCCCCGTCATCCACACTTGTGCCTGCATGGCAGAGAGCCGGTCGAAGAGATTGGCCCGACGGAGCGGATCAAGATGCGCCGCCACTTCGTCCAGCAGCAGGACGGGCGGCTGACCGCGCTGTTCCGCCACCAACTCGGCATGCGCGAGGATGATGCCCAGCAACAACGCCTTTTGCTCTCCAGTCGAGCAGCGCTCCGCTGGCTGTTGTTTGGCGAGATGCGTGACCTTCAGGTCAACGCGGTGTGGGCCTGAAAGGGTACGTCCCGCCGCCGCGTCCCGAGCACGACCTGCCTTCAACAAGGGTTGGAGGCTATCTGCCGAGGTCCAGCCCTCAAATGCCAAGGCGGCGCGTGCAAAGTGGCCTTCCGGCTGCGCCTCGAGCCGCCCCGCCAAAGCCGTCGTCACCTGTTCACGGGTGGTCGATAGTGCGAGACCATGGATGTCCATCTGCTGTTCCAGTGCCGTCAGCCATTCCGGGTCCGGCGGCGTGTCGGCTGTCAGCAGGCGATTGCGCTGCCGCATCGCGGCTTCATACCGTGTCGCATGAACGGCGTGGTCGGGGATCAGGGCCAAGGCCAGCCGGTCGAGAAACTTTCGGCGTTCCGATGCGCCTTCCATGAAGAGCCGGTCCATGGCCGGCGTCAGCCAGATGATGGAGAGCCATTCCCCGAGGGCTGTCGCAGAGGCTTGCGCCCCATTGATGCGGACAAGACGCCGTTCGGGCGCGCTGGCCTGCGTGCCGGTCCCGAGTTCAATATCGTTCAAACGCGCCGCAACGCTGAAACCGCCGCCGCCATCCTGTCGGGCGATCTGCACGAGCGGCGCGCCACGGAGCCCGCGCCCCGGCACGAGCAATGAAACGGCTTCCAGCACATTCGTCTTTCCCGCGCCGTTCTGTCCGGTCAGGACGACAAGACCCGGCCCCGGCTCAATCAAAAGATCGGGATAGGACCGGAAATCCGTCAGGCTGAGGCGGGTGATGCTCACGCCCGTTCTCTAGGCTTCGGATTTCCAAAACAGAAGAGGCGGCCGCAACGCGCGACCGCCCCCATTGCAATTCACTTGAGAGTTAAAGGACTTCGAAAAGCCCAGCAGCACCCTGCCCACCACCGATGCACATGGTGATGACGACATATTTCACGCCGCGACGCTTGCCTTCGATGAGGGCGTGGCCGACCATACGGGCGCCCGACATGCCATACGGATGGCCAATCGAAATCGCGCCGCCGTTGACGTTAAGGCGGTCCATG
Organism: uncultured Sphingomonadales bacterium; assembly: GCA_903958285.1. Lineage (GTDB taxonomy): Bacteria > Pseudomonadota > Alphaproteobacteria > Sphingomonadales > Sphingomonadaceae > Aquisediminimonas. The sequence continues at coordinate 6,921 of CAJBSR010000486.1, read as the reverse complement.
GGGATGCCCAGCTTGTCGGCGCAATAAAGTACCTGCACGGCAAACGCCTCGTTCAGTTCCCACAGGCCGATATCGTCCATCTTCAGGCCAAAGCGCTGGAGCAGCTTGGGGATGGCATAAACAGGACCAATGCCCATTTCGTCCGGCTCGGTGCCGGCGACCGCCATACCAACGTAACGGCCAAGCGGCGTGAGGCCCTTCTTGGCGGCGACTGACTCTTCCATCAGAACACTTGCCGAAGATCCGTCCGACAGCTGGCTCGCATTGCCGGCCGTGATGTTCATGTCCGGTCCCATAACGGGCTTTAGCGACTTCAGGCCTTCCAGCGTGGTGTCCGCGCGGTTGCCTTCATCCTTGGTGAGCGTCACTTCCTTGTGCGTGACTTCGCCCGTTTCCTTGTTCGCGACCGCCATGGTTGCGGTGCAGGCGACGATCTCATCGTCAAACTTGCCGGCAGCTTGCGCAGCGGCGGTGCGCTGCTGCGACTGGAGGCCATATTCGTCCTGCCGGTCACGGCTGACCTGATAGCGCGCGGCCACGACTTCGGCCGTCTGCAACATGGGCATATAGATGTCCTTGTGCATCGCCAGAAGCTCGGGGTCTGGTGCGACGCGCATCTGGGGAGTCTGGACAAGGCTGATCGATTCCACGCCGCCACCGATGCAGACATCCATGTTGTCGACAATGATCTGCTTGGCAGCAGTCGCGATTGCCATCAGTCCTGACGAGCACTGGCGGTCGATGGTCATGCCGGGAACCGAAACAGGAAGACCTGCGCGCAACAAAGCGGTACGTGCGGTGTTGCCCGCCTGGCTGCCCTGCTGAAGCGCGGAGCCCCAGCAGACGTCATCGACTTCTGCGCCATCAATACCCGCGCGCTCTACCGCGGCACGGATCGAAAAGGCCGACAATGTCGGGGATGGGGTATTGTTGAAAGCCCCACGATAGGCACGCCCGATTGGCGTGCGCGCGGTGGACACGATAACTGCGCTGCGCATTCTTATTCTCCTGAAAAAATCTCTTCGGCCCTGGGGAGGGAGGCGCGGTTCCTCAGATGAAGAACTGCGTGATCCACTCGGCCATCAAAGCGGGCTTATCCTCGCCTTCAATCTCCAGAGTGAATTCCATCGTCTGCTGGAACTGGCCGGGGCGCTTTTCTTCGATATCGAGCATCTTGAAGTGGCCCCGCACGCGCTTGCCGACCTTAACAGGTGCGATGAAGCGCGTTTTGTTACCGCCATAGTTGACGCCCATCTTCACGCCATCAAGACGCGGAAGGTCCGCCTGCGCGGTCAGCACCGGCAGAAGCGAGAGCGACAGAAACCCATGGGCAATCGGCCCGCCAAAGGGCGTCATCTTCGCGCGTTCCGGATCGACATGGATGAACTGGAAATCACCGGTCGCCTCGGCAAACTTATTCACGCGATCCTGATCGATCAACATCCATTCGGACGTCCCGATGTCCTTACCCTTCAGGGCAAACAGCTCTTCTTTGCTTACAACAGCCATAAGGTTTCCTCTCGATTCTATTGCGCAACAATATTACAAAGGCACGAGTCCCGACCGGGATTTAGGCCCGTCATTTAGCCAGAGTCAAAAGCCATGGATTCCGCAACGTCGCTCATGCGCACTCTCCACCGCGCGCCGGAGAGCGAAGTCTTGCAACCCTTGCTCAATCGGGCCGCCTCAACGCCCGACGAACGCGGACGGATCGTCGCCCGCGCAGGCGGTTTGCTTGCAGATTTGAGGCGTGCGCAATCCTCCGGCTGGGTGAACCAGTTCCTGAATGAGTATCGGCTCAACACACAGGAGGGCATTGCGCTTCTCGCACTCGCCGAGGCCTTTCTGCGTGTGCCTGACCCAGAGACCGCTGACGCCCTGATCGCGGACAAGCTGGGCGATGCCAATTGGAAGGCGCATTCCGGCAAGTCCCACTCCACTTTGGTCAATTCAGCTACTTGGGGCCTTGTCATTGGTCGCGCCTTGGTGAGCGAGAAGGAACAGAGCGGGACATTGCGGCGGCTATTGTCCCGCGCGGGCGAGCCATTTGTCCGTCAGGCCGTTGGCGCCGCCATGCGCATGATGGGCGAAATCTTTGTCATGGGCCGCACGATTGCGGAAGCCAGCGACCGCATGACGCGGCCCGAGCACAAAGGCTTTGTTGCAAGTTTCGACATGCTGGGTGAAGCTGCACGCACCTTTGCCGACGGTGAACGCTATTTCGCGTCGTACCTCGACGCCATTGAGCAAACGGGTGCCGGCCATTCCATCTCGGTTAAATTGTCCGCGCTGCATCCACGCTATGAAGTCGCCCATTGGGACCGGTGTGTTCCCATGTTGTGTGACCTTCTGGAAACGCTCTGTCTGGCCGCTGCCCGCCGCGGGATCGCGCTCACGGTGGATGCTGAAGAGTCCGAACGTCTGGAAATGAGCCTCGAGATCATCTCAACCGTCGCACGCTTGCCCGCGCTGAGAGATTGGGACGGCTTCGGCATGGCGGCGCAAGCCTATTCCAAGCGGGCGCCTGCGGTCATCCAGTGGGCTGATGCCTTAGGTCGCGACACAGGCCGCCGCATGACCGTCCGGCTCGTCAAAGGCGCCTATTGGGACAGCGAAATCAAGCGCACGCAGGAGGCGGGTCTGAGCGACTATCCGCTCTTCACCCGCAAAGCCGCAACCGACGTTTCCTGGCTTGCCTGCGCGCGTGACATGCTGCGCGCTAAGAACATCTATCCCGCCTTTGCGACACACAACGCCTTGTCGGTCGCTTCCGTCCTTGAATGGGCAGGCGACACGCGCGACTTTGAGTTCCAGCGTCTCCACGGCATGGGTGACGGCCTTTACGAGGACCTTGTCCGCAACGAAGGCTATCATTGCCGCATCTACGCGCCTGTAGGGGGCCATCAGGATCTGCTCGCTTATCTGGTGCGGCGTCTGCTGGAAAACGGTGCCAATAGCAGCTTCGTCCACCAGCTAGCCGATGAGCATGTGACGGATGAAGACCTGCTCGCCGATCCGGTTGCCCGCGTCCGCGCTGTCGGCGGCACACGGCACAGCGCCATTCCCCTGCCGGTCGATCTGTTTGGCGACCGACGCAACAGCGGCGGCGAAGATTTGCAGGACCGCCCAATCCTTGCCCATGTTGCGGCTGACGTGGCCGCCTACACTTTGCCCGCGCTTCCCGCTGCACCTGTCGGGGATGCTGTGGCGATGGCGCAGTCCGCTTATCCCGCATGGTCCGCGCTGGACATTGAGGCCCGCGCCGCAAGGCTCGACACGCTGGCGGACCTACTGGAAGCCCATCGTCCTGCCCTGATGGCGACTTTGGTCAAGGAAGCCCGCAAAACCCTGCCCGACGCTTTGGGCGAAGTGCGCGAGGCGGTCGACTTCTGCCGCTATTATGCGCAACAGGCACGTACTGGCCTGCAGCCGGTCGAACTTCCCGGCCCAACGGGGGAGCGCAACGTGCTGCGCTATGCCGGACGCGGCGTGTGGGTGTGCATCGCCCCTAGGAACTTCCCGCTGGCCATCTTCCTTGGGCAGATTGCCGCCGCACTCGTCACCGGAAACACCGTCGTCGCCAAACCGGCACCCCAGACGCCGCGCATTGCTGCTCAAGTGCTGGCGCTCGCCCGAGAAGCGGGGATCCCTGAAAACGCACTTGTGTTGGCGGCTGGTGGCCCAGAGGTCGGCGCAGCGCTCATCGCCAATTCAGCCATTGCCGGTGTTGCCTTTACCGGTTCGACATCGACCGCCAAGACCATCGCCCGGGCCCTGCTGGAAGATGACAACCGCCCGCTCGTCCCGCTGATTGCGGAAACCGGCGGCATCAATGCGATGATCGTCGATTCAACCGCGCTGGCGGAACAGGTTGTACAGGACGTGGTCACGTCCGCCTTTAGGTCGGCGGGGCAGCGGTGCTCCGCGCTGCGGCTGTTGCTGCTACAGGAAGACATTGCCGAGCGCACGCTCGACATGCTGCGCGGCGCAATGGACACGTTAATCGTGGGCGATCCAGCGGATCCTGCAACCGATGTTGGCCCCGTCATCGACGAGGCCGCCTATGCCAAGCTGATGGCATATCGCGACACCCAAAAGGGCAATTGGCTGCACAGCGTCTCTGCGCCGGATGCAGGGCATTTCGTGCCGCCGACGCTGATCCAACTCGCCTCAATCGACGACCTGATGGCCGAATGGTTCGGGCCGATCCTCCATGTTGCGACTTGGAAAGCGGGCAAGCTTGCTGAGACGGTCGAGCGCGTCAACGCCAAGGGCTTTGGCCTCACCATGGGCCTGCACAGCCGGATTGCGCGGACGGCGGAGGATGTTGATGCCCTCGCGCGCGTCGGCAATCTCTACGTCAATCGCTCCATGATCGGCGCGATTGTTGGCAGCCAGCCTTTTGGTGGCGAAGGGCTCTCCGGCACCGGCCCCAAAGCGGGCGGGCCCAACTATCTGCACCGTTTCTGTGCAGAACGCGTGACCTCCACCGACACGACAAGCAGCGGCGGCAACGCAAGCCTCTTGTCGCTGGATGATATTGGGCTGTAACATCCCGACATGAAAAGCTTTCGGGACATCGCGCACAACATCCGGGTGGAGGCGCACGCCATCTGGCTATCCGCGCGAGACCCTCACGTGCCGCTGCCCGCGCGGATCTTCGGCCTCATGGTCGCGGCTTATGCGCTGTCACCGATTGATCTGATTCCAGACTTCATTCCCGTGCTTGGGCTGCTGGATGACGCCATCCTCATTCCGCTGGGCGTTTGGCTGTTCCTGAAGATGGTGCCAGCGGACGTCTATGCACGGCACCGCGCCGAAGCAGAAGCGGCCAGCCACCGGCCCGTCAGTAAGGTTGCGGCGGCGATCATTGCGCTCCTATGGATCGGTGCGCTGCTGTGGGCGGGCACACTCCTCTGGACGATGCGGTACTATTAGGGCGCTCGCCGCCTCAGTTGTGGCGAGCGATCCACTCTTCCACGACCGGCGCGATGCGCGTGCGCCACTTGCCCCCGTTGAAGATGCCATAATGGCCAACACCTTCGGCAACATAGTAGTTCTTCAAGGCGTCCGGCAGGTTGGTCGCAATGTCGAGCGCAGCCTTGGTCTGGCCAATCCCTGAAATATCGTCGCGCTCCCCCTCAACGGCCAGAATGCCAACATCAGTGATAGCACCCGGATCGACAATGCGGCCGCGGTGCTCTAGCTCACCCTTGGGGAGCAAGTGCCGCTGGAAGACCTCATCAATCGTCTGGAGATAGAACTCTGCGGTCATGTCGCAGACGGACCGATATTCGTCGTAAAACTCCTTGGTCGCATCCGCACTCTCATCGTCACCATCCACCAGATGTTTGAACATCTGCCAGTGGCTGACCATGTGGTTGCCAAGGTTCATCGCCATGAAACCCGACAATTGCAGGAAACCCGGATAGACTTCGCGTCCGGCACCGGCATAGCCTTGTGGCACCTTTGCGATCACATTCTGCTCAAACCAGGCGAAGGGTCGTTCCATGGCGAGCTGATTGACAGCGGTCGGCGCGCGGCGCGTATCCACCGGGCCACCCATCATTGTGAGCGTCTTGGGGCGGCAGGGATGCTTGTCAGCCGACATCAACGCGGCAGCGGCATACACCGGCACGGAAGGCTGACAAACGGCGAGCACATGTGCGCCGGGGCCAATCTCCTCCAGAAACGCGACCACGTAATCGATGTAGTCGTTGAGGTCGAAGCAACCGTCAGACAGCGGCACAGCGCGGGCATCATGCCAGTCGGTGACATAAACATCATGGCCCGGGAGCATCCGTTCCACCGTCCCGCGCAGCAGCGTTGCATAATGCCCCGACATCGGCGCGACGATCAGCAGCTTGGGATCGCCGTCGCGGCCTTCGCGAACGAAACGCTTCAATTGGCCAAAGGGTTTGCGCAGAATGATCTCTTCGGTGACGGCAATATCCTTGCCCTCGATGATCGTGTGATCCAGATCGAACGCGGGCTTGCCACGCGGGGCCGCCGCATGGGCGAACACCTCAAGCGCGGCCGAAAACATCGGTCCACCACCCATATACGCAATGGGATTAGACGGGTTACCCAGCCACTCGGCCGTGGCAGAGGCCCACGCACTTGCGCCCGCCAACCAAGCCTTCTGCATTTCGTAAGCACTGTAGAGCATATGTTTCCTTTGCACGTGCCATTCTTGCCGCAATTGCCACCATTGTGCAACGCACAATAAATCCGCAAGTCATTGAGCAGGCTCCACCGCCCTGCTAGGCGCGGTGCATGACAGAAACTGCCCCGCAGGCTCCCGCCACCCGCTCCATCGGTAATCTTCGTATGGTTTGGGGCTATGCCTCCAAATATCCGCATATCATTGCCGGTGCGATCACTGCTCTGATTGTTGCGGCAGCAGCCACGCTCGCCATTCCGAATGGCTTCCGCCTCGTGATCGACAAAGGCTTCAGCCAGTCGGGCGGTGATATCAGCCGATGGTTCGAATATCTGCTGGGCATCGTGTCCATCCTCGCGCTGGCGACGGCGGCACGCTTCTACTTTGTGTCATGGCTGGGCGAACGCGTGGTCGCTGATCTGCGGTCCGCGGTCGTCAACAACCTCCTGCGCCTCTCTCCCAGCTATTTTGAGCTGAACCGTCCTGCAGAAGTCGCCTCGCGACTGACGGCAGACACAACGCTCATCGAACAGGTCGTCGGGACGACCGCATCTGTGGCCCTGCGCAACTTTGTGTTGGCGATCGGCGGCATTGGCTATCTCTTCTCCATCGCCCCGCGACTGACGGCGATGCTCCTCATCGGAATCCCGCTGGTCCTCGGCCCCATTCTTTTCATGGGCCGACGCCTACGCGACATGTCAAAAAGCAGCCAGGACCGCATTGCCGATGTCGGTGTCATCGTGGACGAAGTGCTGGGT
>CAJBSR010000485.1 GCA_903958285.1 uncultured Sphingomonadales bacterium | reverse complement strand
AAGCAGGTTGCAATCGTCTAGGCGCGTCCCATGGCTGATGTGATCGACCCGCCCGCAGGCTCTGACGACCCGTTCGACTCGATTGTCGATGCGCCGTTCGATGCTGCGCTGTCGGAACGCTATCTCGTCTATGCGCTGTCGACGATTACGGCGCGCTCGCTCCCGGATCTGCGCGATGGTCTGAAGCCCGTTCACCGCCGCCTGCTCTGGGCGATGCGTCAGCTGAAGCTGGACCCGACAGGCGGTTACAAGAAATCCGCCCGCGTCGTCGGCGACGTCATCGGTAAATATCACCCGCATGGCGACGCCAGCGTCTATGACGCGATGGTCCGCCTCGCTCAGAGTTTCTCGCTCCGCTATCCGCTTGTCGACGGTCAGGGGAATTTCGGGAATATCGACGGCGATAACGCTGCGGCCTATCGTTACACCGAAGCCCGCATGACGCCTGCTGCCATCGAGCTGATGGCGGGGCTCGACGATGGCACGGTCGATTACCGCCCGACCTATAATGGGGAAGATGAAGAGCCGGAGATTTTCCCCGGTCTGTTCCCCAACCTGCTCGCTAATGGTGCGTCGGGCATCGCTGTCGGCATGGCGACAAGCATTCCGCCGCAGAATGTGGCCGAAGTTATTGATGCCGCCGTCCATGTGATCGACAAGCCCAATTGCGAACCCATCGAGCTGATGGAATTCGTAAAGGGCCCTGACTTCCCCACCGGCGGCCAGCTGGTCGATAGCCCGGCGGCCATTGCGGAAGCCTATGCCACAGGCCGCGGCTCGTTCCGCGTCCGGGCACGCTGGTCGGTCGAAGATCTGGGCCGCGGGACGTGGGTGATTGTCGTCACCGAAATCCCGTATCAGGTGCAAAAGGGCAAGCTGATCGAAGCAATCGCCCAGATCGTGAATGACAAGAAGCTGCCGATCCTCGCCGATGTGCGCGACGAATCGGCAGAAGAAATCCGGCTCGTCATCGAACCGCGCAGCCGCACCGTTGATCCGGACGTGCTGATGGAAAGCCTGTTCCGGATGACCGATCTGGAAAACAAATTTCCGCTCAACCTGAACGTGCTCGGGGCAGACCGCACACCGCGCGTCATGGGGCTGAAGGCGGTGCTGGTCGCCTGGCTTGATCACCAGATTGAAGTGCTCATCCGCCGGTCACAGCACCGGCTGGGAAAGATTGATGACCGGCTGGAGCTGCTCGACGGTTATCTGATCGCCTATCTCAACCTGGACCGGGTGATCGAAATCATCCGCACCGAAGACGAACCCAAGCCTGTCATGATGGCTGAGTTCGGCCTAACCGACCGTCAAGCCGAAGCCATCCTGAACATGCGCCTGCGCAGTCTGCGCCGTCTTGAGGAAATGGAACTCAAGGGCGAACGCGACAAGCTGATGGCCGAACGGGAAGGGCTGGTTGCTCTGCTCGAAAGCCCGGCCAAGCAGAAGACGCGTTTGAAAAAGGATCTCGCGGCGCTGCGCACGCGATACGGCCCGGAAACGCCCATCGGCCGCAGGCGCACGCTGGTTGAGGAAGCGGCCCCGGCGCGCGAAATTCCGCTCGAAGCGATGATTGAGCGCGAGCCGATTACGGTCATTATGTCGCAGCGCGGCTGGGTGCGCGCAATGAAGGGCCATGTCGCCCTTGATGCGGCGGATGCGCTCAAGTTCAAGGAAGGGGATGGCGCGGCCTTTGCCTTCCATGCCCAGACGACCGACAAAATCCTGCTCGCTGCCGAAGATGGGCGCTTCTTCACGCTGGGGGCTGACAAGCTGCCTGGCGGACGCGGCTTTGGGGAGCCGGTGCGCCTGATGATCGATTTGCCTGACGGACTGGCGATTGTGAATCTGCTGCCTGCCCGCGCAGAGGAGCGGCTGCTGCTCGCAGCGAATGATGGCAAGGGCTTCGTTGTCAAAAGCAGCGAGATCATTGCTGAAACGCGCAAAGGCCGGCAGGTCGTCAATGTCCGTGCCGGTGCCAAGCTCGCTGTGGTCCGCCCGATCAGCGCAGACCATGATTATGTGGCCGCCGTTGGCGATAACCGGAAGCTCGTCGTCTTCCCGCTCAACGAATTGCCGGAAATGGGCCGGGGTCAGGGCGTGACCATCCAGAAGTATAAGGATGGCGGCCTGTCCGACGTCGTCACCTTCAAGCTGGAAGAAGGACTGAGCTGGACGATGGGCGGAGATACCGGCCGGACGCGGACGGAGAGCGACCTCACGCCTTGGCGTGTGGCCCGTGGCGCCGCAGGCCGGATGCCGCCGCTCGGCTTCCCGCGCGACAACACCTTCGGTTAAATCGGGCGGTTTGGCTAAGTCAGGCTGTCCGCAATCTCCTCGACGCGCTTTACATCGGGGAAGCCTTCTTCGATCCACTGACGCTCGGCGGCTTGCAGGACGCGAGCAACCTCCGGCCCGGCCTGAATGCCACGCGCCACGATGCTGCCGCCCGTGAGCGGAAACTTGGGCGGGGTCCAGCCAAGGATGGTTGCCGCATCGCCGGTGCCAAGCAACAGCCGGTCCACTGCACTCTCCACCCCCAGCCGGTAAGCAAGTGCCTTCGGATTTACATCGTCATCGGCACTTCGCGCTGAGAGCGTCATCAGGTGCTTGCGCTCGGCATTTGAAAGGCGGAGCCGGTTGGCGATTTCTTCTGCCAAGCCGGGGTTTGCAGGGAGGAGCGCTGCGAGACGGCGTAGGGCGTTTGGCTCCGCAGCAATGGTCTGTTCGCGTTCCAGCAAACGGACCAAAGGGGCTGCTGTGGTGATCTCGGGCAGGACCGGCACAAAAATGCCATTGTCGATCATCAACGCGATGGCCTCAGCCGGATTGGGCAAAGCGAGGATCGCGAGCAATTCCATGGCAATTCGCTCGCGCGACAAGGCCATCAGGTCGTTTGCCCGGACGCGACAGGCAGCAAGGCTCTCGGCGTGCGGCACACCTTTGCCGAACCGCGCATTGAACCGGAAGAAGCGCAAGATGCGCAGATGATCTTCGGCGATACGGGTCAGCGGTTCGCCGATGAAGCGGACGACACCAGCCTCGAGATCGGCAACGCCGCCAAAATAGTCTTGGATCTCCCCCGTGTCCGGGTCAGCATAAAGCGCGTTGATCGTGAAGTCTCGGCGGGCTGCATCCCCCTGCCAATCATCGGTAAACGTCACCGTCGCCCGTCGGCCATCGGTTGAAGCGTCGCGGCGCAGCGTGGTGATTTCATAGGGGCGGCCCTCGACGACGGCAGTGACGGTCCCGTGGGCAAGGCCAGTTGGCACGCATTTAATCCGCGCGGCGGACAGCTTTTCGATCACCATTTCCGGCAGCAGGGGTGTTGCCAGATCGATGTCCTTCGTTACCTGGCCGGCCAAAGTGTCACGCACCACGCCGCCGACAAGGCGGACGTCGCCGTCAAGTGCTGCCACAACAGCCTTCAGACCATTGTCTTGGGGAAGGATCATCCGCGCCATGCCAGCCGCTTTGACAGATTGACGATCATTGCGGCCGTCGCCCCCCAGATGCGCCGATCTTCCCAATGGAGTTCATAATAGGTTCGCGTCCGGCCGTTATAATCCAACGTGTTCGTCTTATGGTTGGCCGGATCGAGCAGAAAGTCGAGCGGTGCCTCAAAAATCGCGGCCACTTCATCTTCATTTGCAGTGAGATCAAGGTCGGGCGGGATCACGCCGATGACGGGTGTGACCTTATACCCTGTGATTGTCCGGTAGGGGTCTGTCAGACCCAAAATCGTGACGAGCGATGCGGGCAGGGCGACTTCCTCATGCGCCTCGCGCAAGGCCGCCGCCACAAGGCCTGCATCTTCGGGATCAACACGCCCGCCGGGAAAGGCAACTTGCCCGGCATGTTTTCGCATCGTTTCCGGCCGCTGCGTCAAAATGACGCCGGGTCGGTCACGGTCGGTGATGGCGACAAGAACCGCCGCATCGACGGGCGAGGCAGGGCGTTCATTATAGTGGCCGTCCCCTTCCAGAAGGTCGACGTCCTGCGCATGCCCGGCAGACAACAGGTCACGAAGCTTAGCCGTCAGGGTCATGCGCCCGCCATCATGAAAAAGCAGCCGTCGCTCCAAAGGCCTAAGGGTTCATGTGCTTCGTCAATGGCCCAGTCGGCGAGCGCGTAGAAGGCTGTCCGTTCGACCCGCGCCTCCATGCCGCCGCGCACGAGCAAGGTCGGGTGCGGGGCATCGGTCGTTCCACCAAAGGTCAATGGATGTTCGGCACCAGCCACGATCAGATCGCCCGTGTTTAGCCGGAAGGCCAGGCGGCGGTTGCGCCCTTCACCTTCGCTCTTCACCTCGACTGCGATGAAAGGCGTGTCCTCGACCTCGATGAACAGCTTTTCGGCGGGCGTGACGAGCACATAGCGGCCATCCGCCTCACGTCGCAGAATCGAGGAAAACAGGCGCACCATGTTTTCACGCCGGATGGGAGAGCCCTGATGATACCAGGTGCCGTCGCGGGCGATACGCATCTCGCTGTCGCCCGATTTAGCAGGCGACCATTGCTCGACCGGCGGCAATTTGTGTTCGGCAGAAAGCTGCGCAATCTCTTCAAGAGACAGGCGGGACAGATCAGGCAGGGTTTCGGGCATGGGCATGCCCAAGGCTTTAGGCAGCCGCGGCCCGCCTTGCAAAGCCTGTATCGGGTCCAAGCATCCCAACTGGCGCAATCCCGCCCGGTCGGCGGATGCGCGCGAGCAGCCGGTGGCGCTCAACCGGGCCGGGAACGTCCCAGCCTGCGGTCGCGTCTGCTGTAAAGCCGAAGAAGCGGCCATAATATTCCGGGTCGCCGATCATCACCATGGCGTCGCTGGCGCCAACGTCTGCTGCTTCGAGCAGGCGGGTCATCAATGCCTTGCCGATCCCCTTTTGCTGCGCATCTGGCAAAACTGCGACGGGGCCAACGAGTGTTATGGGTTCCGCGCCTTCATCATGAGCAACAACAACCGGCCACGCCTGAATGGTGCCGACCAAGCGGTCCTCCTCCATCGCGGCGAAGCTGAGGCTATCGATCGGGGTCACGCCCTCGCGGATGCGGTAGGCCGTTCGGGCATGTCGATCCGTTCCGAACGCGGCATCCAGCAGCGTCTCCACCTCTGCGGAGGGGATGGCGGTCAGGGGAACAAGACGGATCAAATGCGGGCCTTCGACTCAAGATGGAAGCGGGCGATTTAGGCCCGATGACTGGAAATGGAAGCATGATCGGTTGCGAGTGCTGCAAATTTCTCTATGGGCGCGGGTCATGACCAACCGTTCCAACAGCCTAACCCTTGAAGTTGCCAACCTAGAGGTGCCTGTCCTGACCGGCATCTATTCTGAGGAGACGCATCTCCCGCAGCCGCTGCGCATGTCGGTGAAGGTCGATCTGAAATGTGCTGATCATTATGCGGCAGATACGCCATTGGCCGCGTCCAAGAACTATATGGACCTAAAGCGTGCAATGACGCACCTGCCCCAAGGTGTGCATTTCGTGTTGATTGAGGCTGTGGCAGACCACATCATCGAAACTCTGATGGTTCAGGATGACCGCGTGGAGCGCGTTGAGGTGAAGATTGTGAAGCTTGCCATTGCCGATGACGGAGAAGACATCGGCGTCACGCTAGCACGGAGCCGCAATTGAAGCTTGCGCTCGTCACGGCGGGCTTTCACCGCCTTGGCGCTGCTATTGCTGCCCGGCTGGCTGAAAACGGATGGGCGCTCGCGCTTCACGGACGAAAGCCGGATGTGCCAGACGCAGCCCTTGCCGGCATCCTTACGCGTCATAACACGCCTTGGTTTGGCTTTACCGCTGACCTTTCTGATGCCGAGGCCGTGCAGCATCTCATACCATCGGTGGAAGCACATTTCGGGCAGGCACCTGATTTGTTGGTCAATAACGCGTCGCAATTTGAGTGGGATGATCCCACCAGCGTGACGCCGGCCTCGCTCAGTGCGCATTTCAATGTGAATGCCGGTGCGCCCGTCACACTGGCAACAGCGCTGGCAAGTCATGTGGCGCAGGGGCAAACAGCAACCGTCGTCAACATTTTGGATCAGCGTATCCGCCATCCCGGCGGGGACCAGCTGAGCTATACGATCTCAAAGCTCGCACTTTTCGGCGCAACGGAAACGCTGGCGCGCGCGCTGGCACCCAACGTTCGAGTTAACGCGGTCGCACCCGGCCTCGTGATCCCGACCGACGACTATCTGCCAAGTCAGATGGAAGCGCTGCGGGCCGCAATGCCATTGGGTCGCCTGCCTGAGCCCGACGACGTGGCCGACGCGGTCCTCTGGCTCGCTTCTGCTGAAGTCGTCACCGGCCAGACGATCTTCGTTGATGCCGGCGCCGCGCTCAAAAGTTTTGAGCGCGACTTCCTCTTTCTAGGCAAAGACGGCTAGCGCGCTCCCGTTGCGTTCCGTGTGCGGTTGCATGGGCCGAGCCCTCCCAGAATCACTTTATAGTCCGCCCTGATTTGGGCGATCGTCTCGGTCGACTGACCATCCATCGTGGATGGCGGGATGTTGGCGGGTAATGTGCAGGCGATTCTGTGCCACAACAGGGTGTTTGGGCGGGGTTGGCTGGTGCCTTCGTCCACAACTTCACCCTGTGAAACGAACCAGCGAGGCTCTTCACCCGTTCTGCGCTGCACCGTCAGGGACACTGGCTTATCTTCCGGAGAGTTAAGAAAGATCTGCGTCTCGCCTTCGCCCGGAATGCTGCCCTCGGAATGGAAGGCGGATGAAATTCCACGCACGACAGGTGGCGCGTCGGCTCTCGCTGCTTCCGATAAAATGGCGCGAACGGTGCGTGCGGCTTCAGGCGACCAAGGGACTTGGGCGTCTGGTGCCACCAACCGGACGAAAGCCGGGCCAGCCGGGATGGCGAAGATCAATGATTCGGATTTTGTTAACTTTTGAACCTTTCCGCGCGAATCAATGGGCAGGTCGACCAGATATTGGATGCGTTTGGGGACGCCATCTGTCGCCTTGATCAGCGCAATTACATCCGCAGTGATAAGTTGGCGTTCGAAGCCTGGGCGGACCCCTGCTGCCATGTCTTTAGACAAGCGCTTTGCAGATTTGATTTTAACATGGGCTGTGATGGGTGCCGCAAGTGCGAAATCGGCCAAGTCCGCATATTGGTAAGTGCTGGATACAATGGAGGGTGCACCCTGTTGCGCTGCAGCATTGACGGTCATAAGCGCGCACGCCGCCGCCATCGATCTTAGCAATTTACTCAACTTCATCTCCATCCGCGCGACCCTGCGCTTCTACTGCCAAATTGGTCTCATCACTTCTCAACGCAACACCGGACAAAACGGATTGCGTCAGTCCGCGCTGCGCGATAGACGAAGAGTGTCTGTGTGAATAGAAACCGTAGTTGCAGACGATATCAGGCGAGGCACGATTTGGTTTAGGCCAACCGGTGGCTCCTGTTGTCGTTTTTTTTGGAGGGAGTGTCGTTTTTTAATGGCCTATGCTGACCAAGAACCGAGCGGCCGGAAGATCTTCGCGATCGGTGCGGTGGCGCTGTTGCATGCGGGGGTGGGCTATGCGCTCGTCACCGGCCTTGCATACAATGCCGCCAAGCAGGTTTACGAAGATCTGAAGACGTTCGACGTGGCGCCCGAAGAGCCGGAAAAGCCGGAAGAGCCGCCACCACCGCCGCCCAAGGTTGATTTGCCACCGCCGCCTAAGGTGACGGTGCCGCCTCCTGTTGTGACGTCGTCTGTTGTGACGACCAACACCATCGCGCCGATGACGCCGACAGCGCCGCCCGCGCCGCCGGCACCACCAGCAGCGCCGCCGCCGCCTGCACCTCCAAAGGTGGCGCAGAAGGCAACGCAGCGTGGCGGTTCGATTTCGGATGAGGATTATCCGTCCTCGTCAATCCGTAACGAAGAAGCCGGTACATCTGTTGCAACCTTCACCATCGGGACTGATGGCAAGGTGGCCTCATGCAATGCTTCGGGTGCGAGCCCGACGTTGGATGCGGAAACCTGCAAGCTCATCATCCGCAGGTTCCGGTTCAAGCCAGCGCTAGACACAAGCGGTCAGCCGATCGCTGAAACCAAGTCACAGCGCGTGACCTGGCGTCTGCCGAAATAGCAAATTTCCGTTCATTGAATTTGATCAGAATTGAGAAGGAATTTTAATTATGACCACAGCAGCTGAGGCAGCGAACGTCGCTCAGAAGCAGTTCGGCCTGATGCAGGCGCTCGAAGAGGGCGGCTTTGTTTCATGGGCAATCTTTATCACGCTCGTCGTTATGTCGGCCGTGTCCTGGTACATCATGTTCACCAAGCTTTTCGAGCAGGGCAAGGTCCTGTCGCAGAGCCGCGAAGGCGTGCAGAAGTTCTGGGCCTCGTCGAGCGTCAAGGACGGCGTCAACAAGTTCGAAAAGAACAGCGCTTTCCGCCAGATCGTCGACGACGGCCTGCGTGCTGAAGAACAGCACAGCAAGCTGATTGACTCGCAGGACCAGCACGAATGGATGCAGTCTTCGCTCCAGCGCAGCCAGGATGCGATCAATGCAAAGCTCGGCACGGGCCTCGCCTTCCTTGCAACGGTGGGTTCGACCTCGCCGTTCGTTGGTCTGCTCGGTACCGTTATCGGCATCTATCGCGCGCTCATCAAGATCGGCGCTTCGGGTGACGCGTCGATCGACAAGGTCGCCGGTCCGGTCGGTGAAGCTCTCATCATGACCGCTCTGGGTCTCGTCGTCGCCGTTCCGGCGGTTATGGGCTACAACTGGCTGCAGCGTCGTAACAAGCTGATCGCAGAACGTCTCAGCACGTTCAGCGCTGATCTGCACGGCTACATGATGTCGAACGGCGCTGTCCGTCCGACGGTCGCTGCGAAGGCTGCTGCTCCGGCCGCTGCCAAGCCTGCGGCTCCTGCCAAGGCATAATGCTGGTGGGCGCGGCGGGGTTTCCCTCGCCGCGCCGCCTGCACCCTAGGGATTGGTCCTCTATTTGGGACCGGCCCAGACGACGAATGTAGAGATAGGAATTAGCCTATGGCTATGAGTGTTGGTGCTGAAGGTGGCGACGACGCCCCGATGAATGAAATCAACACGACGCCCCTCGTGGACGTTATGTTGGTTCTCCTCATCATCTTCCTGATCGCCGTTCCGGTGGTCATCAAGACCGTCGAAGTGAACCTGCCCAAGATCTCGTTCCAGCCGACCACGTCGAAGGCTGAAAACGTGATCCTGACTGTTCGCAATAGCCCGACGACGGGTGCGTGCGAAGTTTATTGGAACGCGACGAAGATGAACTCGACCGAGCTGCTGACGCGTGCAGCAGCACGTTTCAAGGCAGAGGCAGATCGTCTCGGCCCGGATGCGACTGACCCGGAACTCTTCCCGGAAGTTCACATCCGCGGTGACCAGCGGACGCAGTATCGCTGCATCGGTGGTGTCGTTTCGATCATGCAGAGTGCGGGCTTCATCCGCGTCGGATTCATCTCGTCTCCGGTCATGTGACCTGATGCGAAGGATTGGAGAATAAAACCATGGCAATGAGTGCTCCCAAGGGCGACTCAAATGATCCGATGGTGGAAATGAACACGACGCCGTTGATCGACGTCATGCTCGTTCTTCTCATCATGTTCATTATTACGCTGCCGCCGCCCACCCATGCGGTCAAGATCGACTTGCCGCAGGATTGCGCGCCGAACTGCCCACCGCCGCCGCCGGTATTGCCGACGAAGAACGTTCTTTATGTCAGCCCCGGTGGAGTTGTGACCTGGAACGGCGCTCCGATCACTTGGGCGCAGCTGGACCAGAACCTTGCAGATTCTCAGGATCCTGCAAAGTTTGCGGATACGCCGGAACTGCACATGCAGCCGGATCCAATGGCGCCTTATGACGTCGTGGACCGCGTTCTCGCCAAGGCGAAGCGCGCCAAGGTGTCGAAGATGGGCTTCGTCAACAACGAAGCATATCGCGGCGAATTCTGAGGTCTCTCCTCAGAACGAAAAGTTCGGGGCGGTCCTTCGGGGCCGCCCTTTTTCGTTGAGGCAGGCGCAGTTGCCCCCGTTAGTCACGTCAGTTGAAACAGGTCCGCCACCGTGCAAGGGCACGTGAAATTCAAGGCGGATGGGGAGAGATTAATGTCTGTTGAGAAGCTGTTTGAGCCGATGTCCTTCGCTCGTGGGGCGCCAATGAAGAACCGATTCATGCTCGCCCCGCTGACCAATCAGCAAAGCCACGCCGATGGACGCCTTTCCGATGAAGAGTTCCACTGGCTGACCATGCGGGCAAAGGGTGGCTTCGGACTGACGATGACAGCAGCTGCCCATGTGCAGGCGGCGGGGCAGGGCTTTCCGGGGCAGGTTGGCATTTTCTCAGATAATCATCTGGAGGGGCTGACCCGGCTGGCAACGGCGCTGCGCGCGGCAGGGTCTCTCTCAGCCGTACAATTGCACCATGCGGGCAATCGTTCTCCCAAGGAACTGGTCGGCACGCCGCTCTGCCCATCTGACCATGCCGAAACCGGCGCGCGCGGGCTGACCCTGCCGGAGGTCGAGCAATTGCGTGATGACTTTATTGCGGCAGCCAAGCGGGCCGAGATGGCCGGCTTTGATGGCATCGAAGTCCACGGCGCCCATGGGTACATCCTCGCCGAGTTCCTCTCAGCGGAGATAAACCGGCGCGACGACCGTTATGGTGGCACCGTTGAGAACCGGTCACGCATTATCTTTGAAATCATTGACGGTATCCGCGCCACCTGCCGACCAGACTTCCAGATCGGCCTGCGCTTGTCGCCGGAACGTTTCGGCCTCAAGCTCGCCGAAATCCGCGACGTGGCCGCAGAGGCGCTGCGTCAGGAAAAGATCGACTATCTCGACATGTCCCTCTGGGATGTTGCGAAGGAACCGGTGGAAGAAGAGCATCATAGTCGGACGCTGATGAGCTATTTTACGGATCTTCCGCGCGGCAATGTCCGGCTCGGCGTGGCGGGCAAGATCATGTCGGCAAAGACGGCGCTGGAGGTGTTGGATGCGGGTTGTGACTTTGCCCTTATCGGGCGTGCGGCCATCTTGCGGCACGACTTTCCAGAGCGGGTCCGTCGCGATGGGGACTTTGTCTCCCCGGCGCTCCCCGTGACAGCGCAGCACTTACGCGACGAAGGGCTCAGCACGGCCTTTGTCGACTATATGAAGGGCTGGCCCGGTTTCGTGGAGGCGGAGGCCGCCTGAACCTGCGCCCCTAACTGTCGAACTGCAGCTTTGCGAGGCGGGCATAAAGCCCACCCGCTTTGACCAGCGTGTCATGGCGGCCTTCTTCGACAATGCGGCCATCGTCCATGACCACAATACGGTCGGCTGCGCGCACGGTTGCCAAGCGGTGGGCGATGACGATGGTCGTGCGATTGGCCATCAGCTTGTCCAGAGCGTCCTGAACAAGCCGCTCCGATTCCGCGTCCAATGCGGAGGTGGCTTCATCGAGCAGCAAGATAGGAGCATCACGTAGGATAGCCCGGGCAATGACCAGTCGTTGGCGTTGCCCACCGGAAAGCCGCGCGCCGCCTTCGCCCATATAGGTATCGAGGCCTTCGGGCAGCTTGCGCAGGAATTCTGCTGCATTCGCGGCTTCGGCCGCCGCCCAAAGCATATCGTCGCTCGAGTCCCAGCGGCCATAGCGAAGATTGTCCCGTGCGCTGGCGGCGAAGATCACCGTTTCTTGGGGGACCATGGCGATGCGGCCGCGCACGTCGGCGGGGTCTGCATCCGGCAAGGCGACGCCATCGACGCGGATGGTGCCGCCCTCCGGGTCATAAAAGCGCTGGATCAGCTGCAACAGAGTCGACTTGCCAGCACCGGACGGCCCGACAACGGCGACGGTCTCGCCGGGTGCGATGGACAAAGAAAAGTCATGCAACGCGCTGACTTCCTGTCGCGTCGGGTAGCGGAAGGTCACATTTTCAAAGGCGACGCTGCCAAGCGGCGGCTGGGGCAGGGCGACAGGGTTTGCGGGTGCGGCGATGCCCGGCCGTTCTGACAGAAGCTCCGATAGTCGCTGGGCTGCACCGGATGCGCGGATCAGATCGCCAAAGACTTCGGTCAAAGCGGCAAAGCTGCCTGCAACCAGACCACCGGTGATCACGAACGCGGCGATGGACCCGCCCGTCATGCGCCCGGATTGCACGTCGAGTGCACCCTGCCACATCACCATGGTGATGGCCCCGAACATCATGAAGATCATGATTGCGGTCAGCAGGGCACGGATGCGGATGCGCCGCCGTGCTGTGCCGAACGCGTTTTCTACGGCATTTGAAAAGCGCTGACCTTCGCGGCCTTCCTGTCCAAAGGCCTGCACGATCTT
>CAJBSR010000484.1 GCA_903958285.1 uncultured Sphingomonadales bacterium | reverse complement strand
TTCTTGAAAATTGAAAATAGAAATTAGGGTCACAACATCATGTGGCCAAGGAGGCAATCGGACGATTGCGCTCCCAGTGGATTGGCAAATGCGCGGTGCAAAAATGTTGCGAACTTACTGCTCTGGCTCGGCCATGATTTTGGGGATCAGACTTTATCTCCAGCGGCACCCTTGATTTCGCCACCAAGCTTCTGTGCTTCGCCTTTGGCTTGCTGGGCAATACCCTTTGCGATGAGTTCGCCATTGTCGGTGCGCTGCCCGGCGGCAACCTTGGCCTTGCCAATGGTTTCGTTGACTTTGCCTTTGGCCTTATCGGTGAATTCACCCATGATGTCTCTCCTTTGGTTGGCACAGCGTTTGTGCGTCACCACCGTCTAACCTTTGGGATGCCACCTAGTTCCAATCAGGTGGACTTCCCGTCAGATCCGATAGCTGGACACTGAACCAAGGACGCCGAAGACTTGGAGCAGCCAAAGCACGACCGCGATGACCACTACTCCGTTCAGGATGCTCTTGATCTTGCCGTCCATCGGCAGATAGTTGTTAACGAGCCAGAGCAAGACCCCGACAACGATAAGTGCAAACACGACGTTGATAAGCGGCACAACCAGATCTCCCTTTTGCTTGAGGGCCCCAGTTGGGGGGGGGCGTCAGCATTTTAACCGTTGAGCCTTGAGAAGGGTCCCCGGATTGCATGGAACGGGGCATCGGAGTGCCTCACCAACGGTCAGAGCGATTGGGAGGCAGACGTTCGCGATCTAAAGGCATACTGCAGCGATTGTTAGCTTATCGCTCGCTCCGGATTGCCTGCCTAAAAGGCGGAGTAGAGATTGCTTCAGATAGCCAAAATGGCATTTGTCCCTTTGAATGCCGATGTTGTTTTCCAAAGGGAGAGGGCGGCCGCAATGACCGAGGGAACGACCACGAGCGTGATGGCCCAAAGCAACGACTTAGGGCCGTTAGGCAATTGGTCTGAAATCAGTCCAACTGCAAAAGGGGAGAGCGACGAAATGACGGTTATGACAAGCGCAGAGACGCCGAAAAGCTGACCGCGAAGTTTAGCAGATGATATGTCTTGGATCATCGTCGTGATGAGAGCGGACCCGAAGCTTGCAAGAAAAATCTGCACGCCGACAAGCACGAAGACGAAGGTCGCGGTTGATGCCGTCAGGTGTAGCAGGGTCGGAATAAGTAAGGCAACCATCGACGCGATGAACATCTGTCGGGGTGCCGATGTCCCGAAAGCTTCGCTCACTTTTCGGAAGACCAGAAAAGCAGCGGCAATGCCTGCCATGCCGCCAAGAGCCGCAGAAAGACCGATTGAGAAGCCAACTTCCGCCGCACTCACTTGATACATTCTGATGATGTAGGTGGGCGTCCAAGACATCACGGCATTGCCGGCAAAGCTAAATAGCCCAATGGCAACATAAAGCCCCAAGGCTGTCTTCCAGTGTGCGCGAAAATAGGATTTCAGCGTCTCCAATCCTGCAGTGCTGTTGGAATGGATCGAGGTTCGCGCGACTTGACCGATGCTGGCGGAGAGCAGAGCCATTGGCACACCGGCAATGGCTATGACGAGAAAGGCCACGCGCCAATAAGAGAGCGACTGGATGATGGTGGGCACATCTGCAATGTGGTTTTGTACACAACCAAGCAAGGCGCCGCTGGCAGCCGTTCCGAGACCAGCAGATGCGCTGCCAGCGGCGGCAAAGATAAGATTGGCTGTCACCCGGCTTTTTCCGGGGAATATGTCGGGTGTGATGGAACTGCATATCGGCCCCAAAGCCGTCTCGCCCAGCGCAAGGAACATAACGCCTGTAAAAAACACGCTGTAGTTTGTTGCCACGGACAAAAGCGCCGTTGCCGATGACCAGAAAACCACGCATGCGGCGAGTAAATAGTGGCGCGACGTCCGATCTGTCAGCCATCCCAATAACAACGCTCCAGCACCCGCTAGAATGCCGGGAGCGATGCCAATGAGAATACCGATCTGGGAATCCGACACCAGCATCTCGGCTTTGAGCGGCTCAACGACTAAAAACAGAATTTGTCGATTAAGGCCGGCCGCGAACGTCACCATGACGAGCACGAAAAGAATATACCAAGCGCGCGGTGTCGGACGAAGTGTTTGGGTGGTCATGTTGTCTTACTGGTTAGGGGCCGGTCGATCCAAATGGATTGACCGGCCCCCTGACAATGAAGTCATGGTGTCACAGATTGTCGACTTCAGAAGGCAACGCCAAGGCGGACGCCAACCTTGCGTGGGTGGACACGAACGTGAACGCCACTGGCAAAAAGATCATCGAACGTGCCGGTGTAATAGTTCGAATCCAACAGGTTTTCGACATAGGCCGAGACGTCCAAATTGCCCTTTTTTGCACCTGCCCGAACATTCCAGACGCTGAATGCTGGCACATGGAACGGGAAGGAAAAGTCGAACGGCACAGGAAACATGTTGGCTGGCACATAGACCAGGTTGCTGGTTTCCTTTGACGATACGTGCGAGAATTCACCGCGAACAAAGCTGCCCCAGCCTAACACATTAAAGTCATACTGCGCGTTGGCATTCAGCGTCAGACGCGGCGCATCAAGAAGGCGGTTGCCCGACAGATCAATCGGCGCAATCGCGCCATCAATCACAGCGTCCGTGTAGCTGTCGTAACGGGCGTTCGTGTATCCAAGGCCGCCGCCGATTTTCAACTGGTCAGTCGCCTTAGCTTCCAATTCCAGTTCAAACCCACGGCTCGATGCCTTTGCGGCATTCTCGATACCCGTGGTGATTACAAAGGCGCCGTTGGAGTCCAGCCCGTTGACGACTGTCCGTACCTGAAGGTTCTTCCAATCGATGTAGAAGGCAGAGGCCGCAAACCGCACGCGCCCGTCGAGGACAGTCCCCTTGAGGCCAGCTTCATAGTTCCACAGCTTTTCTGGAGAAAACTCTGTCTTGGCCAGTGATGGGTCAAGCTGGACACCGCCTGCGCGGTAGCCTTGTGAGCCGAGCAGATAGGCCGAGATTTGTGGCGTGACAGCGAACGTCAGGGCAATCTTGTTCGAAAGATTGCTGAAGGCGTGAGACTTGCGGGGAAGCGCGTTTGTTACCGGGCCGTTGGGCGTCCCGTTGATGCTCGTTTCTTGCTGTGCTGGGTTGTCATGCGAATAGCGTGCACCATAGGTGATCGTCAGGTGGTCTGTCAGGTCAAAATCGACTTCTCCGAAGGCCGCCCAAGACGTGTTCGCATTTTCGGTGTCCATATGACGGATCAGGGTGTTGGCTGGAGCACCCAGTGGATTGGCGGCACCCAAGATGACATCAAGCGTGCCTGTCGTCTTTTCATCAACGAAGATGCCGCCCAACGTCCAATTCAGCCGTCCGCCTTCATTCGATGCGAGGCGAAGCTCTTGGCTGAAGAACTTTGCGTTGGCCAATCGCGTCAAATTCACAGCGTCGAGGCTGGTCGCATCGACATCACCCACTTGGTCGCGATTGCCCTTTGCATAAGCTGTCACACTGGTCAGCAATGCAGCGCCAAAATCATACTTCACGCGACCGTTGAGAATGTAATAATTATAGTCGGTCGACTTCGGATTGTTGTTGTTAACGGTGTTCCGGTTGGTCGGAAAGAAGGGAACTTCTGCGAACGCATTCAGACCCCAAAGCCCGACGGAACCGACAGAAAGCTTGCCGGTCGGCACGGCTGTTTCAAGGCCGCTATGCTCATCCGCATAGGTGGCCGACAGATCGACGGTTAGAGCGTCGGTTGGGACGTAGCGCAGGGCGATCCGGCCGTTGAAGTTCTTTTGATCATCCGATCCGCCAACAGGGTTCACATTGTGGATCGAACCCTTTGTCGAATAATAATAGGCTGTCCCGCGAACGAACAGCGTGTCGGACACAGGCGCGTTGAGCGTGATGCCACCTTCATAGGTGTTGAAATTTCCGAGTTCGACAAAGGCCTTGCCTTCATACGCATCATGCGGGGCAACGGTCGTGATGTTGATGGCGCCGCCGGCGGCATTTCTGCCGAAGAAGGTTCCCTGTGGACCGCGCAAAACTTCGATACGTTCGACATCCTGCAATTGCGGATTGGAGACCATCGGGATGACATTTACCTGATCGACATACAGCGCAAAGCTGCTGTTCGCGCCGCCGCCTAGGTTGCTGATACCGCGGATTGAAATGGCATTATCGCCGCGCGTCCCTGTTTCATTGATGGAGACGTTGGGCGTCATCAAGAAATAGTCTGCGGTGTCTGAAATGCCCGATTGGATGAGCTTGTCGGCATCAAAGACGGTGATGCTTGTCGGCACATCCTTCAGGAGCTCGTCCTTACGGCGTGCCGAGACGATGATGTCGCCCAGCGTTTCAGAAGCGCTGTCGGCGGCCGGTGCTATGTCCTGCGCGTTCGCAGAGGTCGCGCCGATCAGGGCGATGAGTGCTGCTGATCCATGCAGGATTTGTTTCGCGGATAATTGAGCCATAAAAATGGTTTCCAGTTTTGATGTGTGGTGGGGAGATTGTCTTTTCAGACGACACGTCTCCGTCCGCCGGGACGGGCGAACGTGCGTGGGCTTTTTCTGTTTTTAAGATTAGTTCGAGGCGCGGCTTGGGACTGCGAAGACAGGC
>CAJBSR010000483.1 GCA_903958285.1 uncultured Sphingomonadales bacterium | reverse complement strand
GCGCGTGCCCGGCACAAGGCGCTGGGGGCCTTTCAGCCACCGGTCCAGGGTTGCGGCATTCCAAGTGACGCCAGATGCTTTGAGCGCCGGGCTATAGGCATAGCCGGGGACCGATCCGGCTTTGCGGCCGGATAGTCCAGCGAGGCTGGGGCCGAACACTGTCTTTCCCGGCTGGACGGAATGACAGCCCGCACAAACAGCGAAAGCCATGGGGGCGGACACCGTCTGCGCGTGCCCTGCCGATGTCGCCATGAAGCTGGCCGCAACCAAGCCGAACGCTTTTACACGCATGTGTCTTTTCCGGTTTTTGGGGAAGGGAGGTGGAGGGCAGTGACTGGCACTGCCCTCCCTGTCTCAACGCTGACTTAGAAGCGGTCTGCGTCCATGATCTTGGACCAGGCGGCAACGAAGTCCTTCACAAAGTCATCCTTGGCGTCGTCAGCGGCATAGGCTTCCGACACGGCGCGCAGTTCAGAGTTTGAACCGAACACAAGGTCAACCGGGCTGGCTGTCCACTTCAGCGTGCCATTGCTGCGATCCTTGCCTTCGTACAGACCTTCGGTGGCTGCCTTGGACCATGCAGTGTCCATCGACAGAAGGTTGACGAAGAAATCGTTGCTGAGTGTGCCGGGACGTGTGGTGAGCACACCGGTCGTGGTGCCGCCTGCATTGGCACCCAGCGCACGCATGCCGCCCACCAGTACTGTCATTTCAGGCACGGTCAGGTCCAGCTTATCAGCCTTGTCGATCAAGGCCTCAACTGGGCCAACATCGGCATCCGCCCCATAATAGTTGCGGAAGCCATCTGCCTTTGGCTTGAGCTCATTGAACGATGCGACGTCTGTCTGTGCCTGCGTTGCATCAACCCTGCCGGGGGTGAAGGGCACAGTCACGTCATGGCCCGCGGCCTTGGCCGCCTGTTCGACCGCTGCATTGCCGGCCAGAACGACCAGATCCGCGAGCGAGACTTGCTTTGCACCCTTTGAGCTCTTGTTGAGGTCCGCCCGGATGGTTTCCAGCTTGCCCAGCACCTTGGTCAGTTCCGCCGGGTTGTTGACTTCCCAGCTCTTCTGCGGCTCCAGACGGATGCGGCCGCCATTGGCGCCGCCGCGCATGTCTGTGCTGCGGTAGCTGGAGGCTGCAGCCCATGCCGTCCGCACCAGTTCCTGCGTGGTCAGGCCGGAGGACAGGATTTTGCCCTTGAGCGCGGCAACGTCTGTGGCATCAATCGCGCCAAAGGCGGCCTTGGGCAGGGGATCCTGCCAGACGAAGGTCGCCTGCGGGGCATCCTTGCCGAGGTAACGGGCCTGCGGGCCCATGTCGCGGTGGGTCAGCTTGAACCAAGCGCGGGCGAAGGCATCGGAAAATTCCTGCGGGTTCTTCTGCCAGCGCTGCGTGATTTTGCGGAAGCCGGGGTCTTCGCGCATCGCAATATCTGTCGTGAACATGATGGGCGCGTGGCGCACATCCTTGCGGTGCGCATCCGGGACCAGATTGGCGGCTGCCGGGTCTTTTGGAATCCACTGCGTGGCACCGGCGGGGCTCTTGGTCTTCACCCATTCAAAGCCATAAAGATTGTCGAGATACTGGGTGGTGAAGGCAACCGGGTTGGATGTCCAGGCGCCTTCAAGGCCGCTGGAAATGGTGTCTTCGGAATGACCCTTGCCGCACTTATTGGCCCAGCCCAAGCCCTGCTGTTCGATGGAAGACGATGCCGGCTCTGCTGCAACGCACTCCTCCGGCTTCCGGGCGCCATGTGCCTTGCCGAAGGTGTGGCCACCGGCGATGAGTGCTGCGGTTTCATCGTCCGCCATCGCCATCGCACTAAAGGCGCGGCGAATGTCTTGCGCGGCGGCCAGCGGATCGGGGACGCCGTTCGGGCCTTCTGGGTT
>CAJBSR010000482.1 GCA_903958285.1 uncultured Sphingomonadales bacterium | reverse complement strand
TGGGCATAATTCGATTTGAGATGTATCTCTTCAAAACGGCTCTGCCCGAGCTGCGTGCACGACTGAATTCCCTCAACAGTCTTGCGGCCGACAAGTCAGATTAGCCTAGTCTTCGCGCGCGACGCGAAAGGATGACCCCATGATCACCTCCCTACTCATCGCCAATCGCGGCGAAATTGCCTGCCGGATCATCCGCACCGCGCGGGACATGGGCCTTCGCACGGTCGCGGTCTTTTCGGATGCAGATCGGAACGCGCTGCATGTACGCGAGGCGGACCAGGCGGTGCATATCGGGCCGTCGCCCGCGCGGGAAAGCTATCTGGTGGGCGATAAGATCATCGCCGCTGCCAAGGCTTCGGGCGCAGACGCGATCCATCCGGGCTATGGCTTTCTGTCCGAAAATGCCGCGTTCGCGCAGGCGGTCATTGATGCGGGCCTCATCTGGGTCGGGCCGAAGCCCGCCAGCATCACCGCTATGGGCCTGAAGGATGCCGCCAAGACGTTGATGGCCGCCGCGGGCGTGCCCGTCACACCCGGCTATATGGGTACGAACCAAGAGCCTGCCTTCCTCGCAGCCGAGGCCGATAAGATCGGCTATCCGGTCCTCATCAAGGCCGTCGCAGGCGGCGGTGGCAAGGGGATGCGTAAGGTTGATGCGCCTGCGGACTTTGCCGACGCGCTGGCCTCTTGCCAGCGTGAGGCCGCGTCGTCCTTCGGCAACGCGCACGTCCTCATCGAGAAGTATATTCAGCGCCCCCGGCATATCGAGGTGCAGGTGTTCGGCGACACCCACGGCAACATCGTCCACCTGTTTGAGCGCGATTGCTCGCTCCAGCGCCGCCACCAGAAGGTGATCGAGGAAGCCCCCGCGCCGGGGATGGACGAAGCCACCCGCGAACAGCTGTGCGCTGCCGCCGTCCGCGCGGCGAAGGCGGTCGATTATGTCGGCGCGGGCACGATCGAATTCATCGCCGATGCGTCCGAAGGCCTCCGCGCCGACCGCATCTGGTTCATGGAAATGAACACGCGGTTGCAGGTCGAACATCCGGTGACCGAAGAGATTACCGGCGTTGATCTGGTCGAATGGCAGCTGCGCGTGGCGTCGGGCGAACCGTTGCCAATGTCGCAGGATGACCTGTCCATCAACGGTTGGGCCATGGAAGCGCGGCTTTATGCCGAAGACCCGGCCAAGGGCTTCCTGCCCTCGATCGGGCGGCTCGATCTGTTCCAGCCCGGCGAAGGTCTGGGCGGGCGCGTCGATACCGGCGTCACCGAAGGCGCGGAGGTCTCGCCCTTTTACGATCCGATGATCGCCAAGCTGATAGCCCCCGGAGAGACGCGGGACGAGGCACGGGAATTGCTGTCCGAAATGCTGCAGGAATGCGCGATTTGGCCGGTAAAAACCAACGCCGCCTTCCTCATCAACGCGCTGGCGCATCCCGACTTTGCGGCGGGTGAGGTCGACACCGGGCTGATCGAACGCGATGGCGCGGCGATGGCGGTCGAGCCCAAGCCGTCCGCCCATGCCCTCACGCGCGCGGCCATGGCGATGGTGCCCAAATCATCGCATTCAGGCTTCCGCCTCAATGCGACGGACAAGCGCACCGCCCCGTTTCTGCTCGATGGGGAGCGGGTTGAGGTGGCCCTCCATGGCCCCGGCGAAGCATCTCCCGCACCGTCCATGCTGGTGGCTGAAGGCGGGGCTGTCTGGGTGCTCGCACCATATCGCTTTGACGGCAGCCATGGCGGGAGCATCGCCGACGGCGACATCCTCTCCCCTATGCCCGGCAAGGTCATCGCCGTGATGGTGGCGGCGGGAGAGGCGGTCTCCAAGGGCCAGAAGCTGCTGACGCTGGAGGCCATGAAGATGGAGCACACGCTAACAGCACCTTTTGACGGCGTAGTGGCGGAACTCAACGCCGCACCGGGCGCGCAGGTGCAGGTCGAAGCCCTGCTTGCGCGGATTGAAGAGGCGGTGGCTTAGGCCATCAATTCCTTGAGCGGCACCGAGGTATCGGCAAGCTTCGCCGGATCAATCACCGCGCCGGCTTCGACCAGCTTGCGGCCCTGCACATAGTCCTTGATGACATTGACGCAGTCGAGCGCGATCAGGCGGCCGTTTTTCAGATAGAGCACCGAGAAGGACCGCGTCGCCGGATCCCCGCGCAGCA
Organism: uncultured Sphingomonadales bacterium; assembly: GCA_903958285.1. GTDB lineage: Bacteria > Pseudomonadota > Alphaproteobacteria > Sphingomonadales > Sphingomonadaceae > Aquisediminimonas. The sequence continues at coordinate 2,444 of CAJBSR010000482.1, read as the reverse complement.
CGGTCTGGTCGTAACCGACCGACAGCCCGGCGGTCTGGAGCTTGAGGTCATACTGGTTCGACCAGAACCATGGGAAAGCATGATAGGGCTGAGGATCGCCGCAGATCGCTTTGGCGACGCTGGTGCCCATGTCATTGGCATTCTGCACCGATTCCACGCGCATCACAGCGCCTTCCGCATAAGCGCAGGCAAAGGCGGCGCAGTCGCCGATCGCATAGACGTCGGGCAGCGACGTGCGGCAATGGTCGTCGACATTGACGCCGTTGGCGCCTTCCGCGCCCGCCGCCAGCAAAGGCGCGACCGACGGGATGATGCCGATGCCGACAATGACGATCTCGGCCGGGATCACGCTGCCATCGGCCAGCTTCACGCCCGATACCTTGCCGCCATCGCCCACCAGACAATCGACCGCCACATTGGTGCGCAGATCGACGCCATGCGCGCGGTGGTCTGCCTCGTAAAAGGCCGAGATATCCGGCCCCGCGACGCGCGCGAGGATGCGGGGGAGTGCTTCCAGCAGCGTGACCGCGCAGCCCAGTTTGGTCAGCACGGCGGCTGCCTCCAGCCCGATATAGCCGCCGCCGATGACGACGACGTTCTTTGCGCCGGCATCAAGCTCGCCCATCAACCGGTCGACATCCTCGCGGGTCCGGACAGCATGGACGCCGACCAGATCAGCGCCCGCACAGGTCAACTTGCGCGGATCACCGCCGGCAGCCCAAATGAGCTTGCCATAGGTCACGGCTGACCCGTCGCCGAGTTTGACCTGATGGGCGGCTGCGTCGACGGACGTCACTTCGGTGCCGAGCTGCAGCGTGACATTCTTGTCCACCCAGAACTGCGGCGGGCGGATGTAAAGCCGGTCAAATTCCTTGTCGCGGGCGAGATATTCTTTGGAGAGCGGCGGGCGCTCATAAGGCGGCTCATTCTCGCGGCCGATCATCAGGATCGAGCCTTCAAAGCCGTTGGTGCGCAGCGCGAGCGCCACCTGTGCCCCGCCATGTCCGGCGCCCACAATCACCACATCTGCTTGAGTCATGTCTCGAATCCTTAAAATCTGTCGGGCCGGATTGAATCTTCGGCCCGCAGGGTCAAGCATCTTTTACCCGCGCCGCTTCACCAAAGCCGTGCGCAGGCATCGGCAGACGACCTCTCCGCGCTGGTTGATCAGCTCATGCGCAAAGGTCACAATCCCCGCATTTGGCCTACTCTTCGACTCTTTCAGCTCCGCCACTTCGCTCGTCGCGCGCATGGTATCCCCGATGAAAACGGGCTTGGGCATGACCAGCTTGTCATAGCCAAGATTGGCGACGAGCGTCCCCAGCGTCGTGTCGCCGACTGAAAGGCCCACCATCAGCGCGAAGGTGAAGGTGCCATTGACGAGGATCTGGCCGAACTCACTCTCGCGCGCGAATTCCGCGTCAAGATGCAGCGGCTGCGGGTTGTGCGTCATCGTGGAGAAGAGGAGATTGTCCGTCTCCGTCACCGTCCGGCGGATTTCATGCTCCATCCGGTCGCCCACAGTCCACTCTTCAAAAAACCGGCCTGCCATCATTCACCCTCTTGCCTTGTTCAGCCCGGTCCTAGCAGAACCGGACGTGGTCGCGAAGCATCCCCCTTTAGGGCTGATCAAAGCGAGAGCCCGCCATCCACGATCAGCGTGTGGCCGGTGACATAGGCGGCCAGCGGGGAAGCAAGGAAGATGGCGGCGCCCGCCATGTCGGCAGGTAGGCCCATCCGGCGTTGCGGGATGGCGGCAATGGCGCCAGCCAGACGTTCGGGGCTTTGCGTCGTCACTTTGGTGAGCTTGGTATCGACCAAGCCCGGGGCGAGGCCGTTCACCCGGATGCCTTCAGGGCCCCACGCCTGCCCGAGCGTCTTTGTCAGGCTGATTGCGCCTGCTTTCGATGCGGCATAGGCCGGGTTGCCGATATTGGCCTTCAGGCCGGAGATGGAACTGACGATGACCACACTGCCTTGCGTTTCAAGCAGCTGCGGTTTGAACTTGCGAGAGATGTGCATGAGGCTGTCGAGATTGACCGCCATGACATGGTCCCAACCCGCCCGCTCAAACTCGCCGCGCTTATAGACGACGGTGCCTTGGCAAAGGATAAGTACATCCAGCGTGGCAAAGGGCAGGGGCGCCGCGTCAATGGCGTCAGGGTCCCCTGCATCGACGCAGCTATAGCCGAGGCCGGTCAGGTCCGATCCGTCCGCTGGGTCATAGTCTGTGGCGTTGGCTCGCGTTCCCCAGACATGGACGTGTGCACCGCGTTCGCGAAAGCCATGGGCGATGCCGTTGCCGATCCCGCTGGACCCACCCACGACGAGTACATTTTTTTCGCTGAAATCGGTATCGTCAATCACGTCCATCCACTCCCCGGCACCGACTCGCAGTGCTCCTCTCTGGAAGGGATAGTCAGGATTTTGGGGGGCGTCTTCCC
>CAJBSR010000481.1 GCA_903958285.1 uncultured Sphingomonadales bacterium | reverse complement strand
TTCTTTGTGCTGGCCGATGGCTGGTCGTTGGTCGCGGGCTCTCTGGTTCGAAGTTTCCAGTAGGGGACTGTCGATCTAACGCGAGGTCCTCTTCAACGGGCAAGGTAAAGGAAGGGCGCGCTAATAGGAGCATTCGTTCTGAACGCCCAATTTCGTCTTTGTCACTGGGCCACGACGCCGCCATCGACGCTGAGCAACACGCCGACCATGTAACTGGCCGCATCCGACGCGAGGAACAGGGCTGTTGCCGCAACTTCTTCTGCCGTCGCAATGCGGCCAATTGGGGTGAGTGCGCTCATGGCTGCACGATTTTCGGGCGTGGAGATGGCGCGCGCCAGCATCGCTGTATCGACGAAGCCGGGGCAGATCGCGTTCACCCGGATCCCTTGGTTGATGAGATCTAGTGCCGCTGCCTTTGTCAGCCCTCCCACACCATGTTTGGAGGCGACATATGCCGCCATGCCGGGCGCGGCCACAAGGCTGGCGACAGATGCTGTATTGATGATCGCGGTGCCGCCCGACGCCTTGAGCGCAGGCACCTCGGCCTTCATGCTGTAGAAGACGCCGTCTAGATTTGTTGCGATCAGGGTTTTCCAATTTTCGACGCTGAAGTCTTCAAAACTTCCGCCAATCGCCGAGGGGATGCCGGCATTGTTGAAAGCGATATGGAGTGCGCCATAGGTCTCAACCGCAAAAGCGACCATCGCTTCGCAGGCGGCAAAATCGCTGACATCTACCTCAACACTGGCCGCAGTGCCGCCGTCTCGACGAATGGCTTGCGCGCCTTCTTCTGCAAGAGCTGCATTCCGGTCCGCGAGAACGACCTTGGCCCCCTCAAGCGCGAAGGCTCTGGCAGCCGCAAGCCCAATGCCACTGGCAGCGCCTGTGACGAGAACGACTTTGTCTTGAAAACGCATCAGATGGTGACCTCAAGCCAGTCGATGGTCGGCGGTCTTGCGATACAACCATTCACTGTAGCGTCGTCCATCGGGCTTCTCTCCCCATATCGGTTTCAGACTGGTCGGGCGCTAAAGCGTCTCGTCGCGCGAGAGACGTTCGACCAAACGGTTAAACTGCGTCACGCCGACATCCGCGCTTGTCGGCATGATGCGCACGTCCGGGCTTTGGTCAATCACCCGCTGCTGTGCCTCAATCATGATCTTGTCCTCGCCGAATGCCTGATCTGCGATCCCCATCAGCATATCGCGGAGCGCTTCGTCTCCGTGGTCCTTGTGTGGACCCCAACTGAAGAAATAGCGCGATGTCTTGTCGGTCAGCGCGGTCACGGCCTGGCTGGTGAAAGTGACTCCAGTCTTTGGCATGTCGGGGGGAGGCGCCTTGCCATTCAGCTTATCAGCTGTTCCCGCGGGATAGCTCGCGCTGGGCATCAAGAGGATGCCCGGCACGTGATATTCGTAGAAGGACCAGACATCGACTGGCTGGTCTCGGTCTCCGCCGCGCATGCCAGATTGTGCCGTAACCCAGCGTTCAAAACGGACCGCACGGTCAAGCACCGTGACCTTGGGTCGGGTGAGCGCCCAATTCTCATTCGCGCCGAAACTCGCGGGGTGAACATAGGAAAGATGACTGAAATCGCATAGATTATCGTGGATCAGGCGGGCCTCGGCCGCATAGTCCAGCTGCCCACGCCCCAGAATCCAATCGGGATCATCAAAGCCAACCGCCTGCGGAATGAGGGCAGGGTCTGCCAATGCAGGATCGCCCAGCCAGACCCATATCCAGCTGTGCCGGTCGACAACCGGATAAGCGCGGACACTGGCACCGGCAGGGATCAAGTCTTGCCCCGGAATCTCGGCGACGCTGCCATCACGGTTGAACA
>CAJBSR010000480.1 GCA_903958285.1 uncultured Sphingomonadales bacterium | reverse complement strand
GCTTCACCTGGCCGGTTTCAACCGTCCGCTTGATACCCAGCGGTGCGCGCATGCCCAGCTTCGGTTTGTCGTTAGAGTCGCTCATTCGCTTTTCTCGCGTCCTTCAATCAAATCAACATGCGCCGCGCCCCCGTGGACCTCAGGCGCATTTTGCGCAAGGCCATCGAGAGTTTGGCGTCCTATAAAATGGTGCCAGCGGTCTACCGCTTGCCCGACACGACCGGCTGCCAGCTTGTCTGTTACGGCAATATGGACAACGTTTTCGCGGCCCAAGGCTTGACTTAACATAGCGCGTCCGGCCGTAATTACCAGTCCCGCTTGGCCACTGCCCTCGCTTTCGGAGCCGACACGCCACGCCTGATCAAGCTTTCGGTTGCCATCTGTTCCTGCATCTTCGGCATGGATCAGCAGGCGGACCTTGCCGGCACGCGCGGCTTCCGCAATCCGGTCAGACCCGGTCAGCAGCATACCCGCCCGGGATTCCAGACCCAGCCGGTCAAGCGCAGTACGCGCTAAGGCCGCTTCGATAAGGTCCGGCAAATCATCCGGTGCCGTCACCCCGCCTGACTTGAAAGCACGCGCAAGCGCGCCTTTCAGCTTGCCCTTGGCAATCGCCTCTTCCAGCGTGGGACGGTCAACGCCAATCCACGCGCCCCGGCCAGGAGCGCGTGCGCGGACGTCGGGCGCGACAACATTGTCAGGCCCGACCGCGAGGCGAATGAGGCCCGATTTCGGACCCCGTTCACCTGTAATTATGCAACGACGTTCTGGTTCATGCTGAGGTTCCCGCATCGGCGGTCTCCTCGTCGGCGAACCAGTGTGCACGGGCTGCCATGATGATCTCGTTGCCTTGCTCTTCCGACAGGGCATATTCCGAGAGCACGCCGCCGCGCGCTTCGGTGGTGTTGGTGCGGTTACGACGACCTTCGTCGCGACGCTTGCGCTCGACCAGTTCGTCGGTGGCAAGGTCAGCCAGATCGTCGAGCGTCTTGATGCCAGCCTTACCGAGCGTGACGAGCATCGCTTCGGTCAGATGCGGCAGTTCAGCCAAGGCATCTTCAACGCCCAGAGCCTGACGCGCCTCACGATTGGCGACTTCGCGACGATCCAGCGATTCCTGCGCACGCTCCTGAAGTTCGGACGCGATTTCATCATCCAGACCTTCGATGGAGGCGATTTCATCCGGCTGAACGTAGGCGATTTCTTCCATCGTGCTGAAGCCTTCGGCCACCAGCAACTGGGCGAGCGTTTCATCAACGTCGAGTTCCTGCTGGAACATTTCCGACTTCTCGATGAATTCGCGCTGACGCTTCTCGCTCGAATCGGTCTCGGTCATGATGTCGATGGCCGAAGCGGTCAGGATCGAGGCGAGACGCACATTCTGGCCGCGACGGCCGATGGCGAGCGAAAGCTGATCGTCAGGCACGACGACTTCGATGCGCTCTTCTTCTTCATCGATCAGCACGCGGCTGACGGTCGCGGGCTGGAGCGCGTTCACCACGAAGGTCGCCATGTCAGTCGACCAGGGGATGATGTCGATCTTTTCGCCCTGAAGTTCCTGCACAACCGCCTGAACGCGGCTGCCCTTCATGCCGACGCAGGCGCCGACCGGATCGATGGAACCGTCGTGGCTGATGACGCCAATCTTGGCGCGGCTTCCGGGATCACGGGCGCAGGCCTTGATCTCGATAACGCCGTCGTAAATTTCCGGCACTTCCTGCGCGAACAGCTTGCGCATGAAATCAGGATGCGCGCGGCTCAAGAAAATCTGCGGTCCGCGGTTTTCACGGCGGACGTTGAAGATGAGCGCGCGGACGCGGTCATTGATGCGGAGCACTTCGCGCGGGATCTGCTGATCGCGGCGGATAACGCCTTCGGCACGACCAAGATCAACCACGACATGGCCGAACTCGACACGCTTGACGACGCCGGTGATGATTTCACCCGCACGGTCCTTGAACTCTTCATACTGACGCTCACGCTCTGCATCGCGGACCTTCTGGAAGATCACCTGCTTGGCGGCCTGAGCCGCAATACGACCGAACTCGATCGGAGGCAGGGGGTCAACAATGAAGTCACCAAGGGCGGCGCCCGGCTGCAGCTTCTGGCCGTCCTTAAGGCTGACCTGCTTGAAATAGTCATCCACTTCTTCAACGACTTCAACGACGCGCCACAAACGCATGTCGCCCGAGGTCGAATCGATCTTCGCGCGGATGTCATTTTCAGCACCATAACGTGCGCGGGCGGCACGCTGGATGGCGTCTTCCATCGCCTCAAGCACGATCGCCTTGTCGATCAGCTTTTCGCGGGCAACCGCGTCGGCAATAGCAAGAAGCTCAGCCTTATTGGCAGAGACGGCGTTGGACATGGGTCTTACCTTTCCACAGAAATGACGTCCGCACCCTCGGAAGAGAGCGGCGCGGTGGCTTTGATGAGCGCATCGGTCAGCAACAATTTGCCAGTGCCGATCACGGAATAGGGTATGCGCACTGTTTCGCGCGTTTTCGACGTGATGATGACAATTACATCATTTTCCAGCTCGCAAAGACGGCCTTCGACCTGCTTGCGGCCTTCAAAACCGTCTGGAATCCGCACGCGGGCGTCAAATCCCTTCCAGTCGGCATAATCTTCCAACCGGGTGAGCGGACGGTCAATGCCCGGCGAGCTGACTTCCAGCCGATAGGCTTCCTCAATGGGGTCAAGCTCGTCGAATAGGTCGGATATGGCGCGTGACAGGGCGGCACAGTCCTCGATGACCAGCTGGCGGGTGTCGGGCCGCTCGGCCATCACCTGCAGCGTGGGGTCGGTCGTGCCGCCGAACATCTTGACGCGCACCAGCCGCAACCCCTGGGCTTCGGCCAGAGGTTCTATGAGTGCTGTCAATGCGGCGATATCCGCCATCGGGTCTCCGTCAATCTGATCGCGTAAAAAACAATGCAGTCTCGTCGCCGGAACCCGTTGGTTCCGACCTCAACATTTATAACGATGTCGAGAAGACAAAGGCTCTATAGTCCGCCGCGCGCAGAACGGCAAGCGGAGTCTCGCCCGCCCGATATCCTAGCATCCGGACCAATCTCTAAGGCCGGCGCACTCAAATAAAACCTCCACAATCACGCTTTCTTAATCCAATTTGGTTCTAATGGACTTTGCGACCAGTGGGGGTTCGAATGTCGATTACCTGTCCGATTACTGAAGACCGCAGGGAACCGCGTTGGCCGGTATCGATGCCGTGCAAGCTGCGCTGGACGAGCGGCCTCAAAATGGACGCCGAAGTCATCGATATCACGTCGGTAGGCTGCCGCGTGCGTTACACCGGCGCATCCCCGCGCTGCGGGTATCTGCTCTTGTCCTTCGGCAACTATAATTCTTTCGACGCAGAGATTGTCTGGGCAAAGGACGGCGAAGCGGGAATGGCTTTCCGCCCCGCCCTTCATGCTGCTGTGCTGGACCATATCGTCCGCGCAAACCCTGCAGCCGAACCAGACGCCTAAATCCCCTTCCGCCTATCCTTTGACGACCCGCCGCAATCGCGATAGGGAACATAAAAGGAACGATTGAACCGGCGGGAAGAATGGACGAGGCGCACATCCGAAAGGTGATCCATATCGACATGGACGCCTTTTTTGCGTCGGTCGAGCAGCGTGATGCGCCAGAACTTCGCGGAAAGCCTGTGGCGGTCGGGGGCGGTGGAGCTCGGGGGGTTGTGGCAGCGGCCAGTTATGAAGCCCGCACCTTCGGTGTCCGGTCTGCCATGCCCTCAGCCCGCGCACGGCGGCTCTGCCCAGACCTGATCTTCGTGCCCCCGCGCTTTGACGTCTATCGGCAAGTATCTGGGCAGATCAGAGACATTTTCCTGTCTTGGACGCCCCTCGTCCAACCATTGAGCCTCGATGAAGCCTATCTGGACGTCACCGAAAACCTAAAGGGGGAGCCATCCGCCACACGCATTGCCGAGGCCATCCGCGCCCAGATCAAGGCGAAGACGTCCCTCACGGCATCGGCAGGC
>CAJBSR010000479.1 GCA_903958285.1 uncultured Sphingomonadales bacterium | reverse complement strand
TTCCTCGCCTGCTTCCCGCACAAGGTCCGCCAGCGTGGCGAGGACGAAGTCCGTGTGCGCCACAGGCTCGGCAAAGCGGCGGGCGAAGGAGAGCGCAGGCGGCGTCCGGCGCGGGCTGATGCGGACATCCTCTTCGCCCAGCACACGGGCAAGGCGGGTGACGGCCTTTGGCCCAAACCGCGCGGCCAGCGGGATGCGCGGGCGGCTGGCGAGATCCCCCAGCACCGTCAGCCCCGCACGTTTGAGCGCAGTGGTGCGCTCCTCCCCCAAATCTAACGCGGCGACGGGCAGTTTGCCCACGTTAGGGGCGGCGGGCACATAAGGCGCGCGCTCCTCGTTCAGCCGGTTGGGCGAAAGGCGGCGTCCGGCGCGCAGCAATTCGCCGCCATGCCGGGCCAGCGCGCGGGCTTTGTCGGGCGTTTCGGCGAGCGCCACCCGCAGCGTCATGCCGCCATCCACCAGCTGCGTGACAAGCGCGCTCACCAGCCCCGCCTCATCGCCCCACAGATGCGCGCAGCCGGTGATGTCGAGGATGAGGCCATCGGGCGGGTCGACAGCGACCGATGGCGTGTAGCGGTCACAATCATCGGCGATGCTGTCCAGCAGGCGGGCATCGGCTTGCGGGTCATGCGCCACCGCCTGCACCTCAGGCACGCGGGCGCGGGCGTCGGCGAGCATCATGCCCGGCGCAAGGCCCAGGCTCAGCGCGACTTCATCCACCGCCATGATGCGCATGGCCCCGGCCTGCTTTTCGGTGAAGAGGCGCGGGCCTGTTTCGCCGGGATGGTCACGCAACCATCGATCGGCGCTCAGCAACGGCAGGAACAGGGCGCAATAGCGCCGGTTCGCTAAAGGCTGTCCGGTCATGATCCCACTCCACACACATATCGAAAGGGCGGGCACCGCCCCTGTGACGCAATAACGAAAGCGACAGGCCGGTCCGTCCCGGCGCCTGTCCGGCCAAAGGCGCAGACGGGGCTGCGGCCACCTGCCAGCGTGAGGCGGCGGCACTGGCAATCATACTGTCACTGCCCCGCAGGATGAGTGCTGTGACGCCCGACTTCTCGGCGGCGAGCGCAAGGCGACGGCTGGCGGTCAGGTCCAGCCGTTTCGCCGAGCCGACTTCGATCACGGCAGCGGCAAGTCCGGCACAGCCGATGCTGTCTGACGCGACCTTCAGGCAGGCCAGTTCATCCGGCGCGGTCACCAGCATCATTCTATCCGGCACCAGCCCCAGTTCGGCGAGGCCGGGTCCGTACGGCGTGCCATGGCGCCGCAGTTCGGCATCGGTTGATACCCATAGGATCGGCCCGCCGTCCGCGCCCGCGCGTGCCGCCAGCATCAGCGCGAACACCGCCGCACTGGCCGCGTCCGTTCCACTGGTGGGCAGCACTTCATGCACCGCCCCTTTGGCCAGCCCGCCGTCCAGCCGCGCGTCGAGTGCTTCCAGCCCAAAAGACAAGAGTCCCCAGCGTCCGCTGGAGGCTGTGGGCCCAAGAGCGTCGATCCGGCGTTTAAGCCGTGCAAGAGAAGAGGCCGAATCAATCATGTTCACTATATGTTCTATTTCTGCCGACATTAAATTTCTGTCAAGGCTTCCCCTCGCATGAGCGGAATTGATAAGGGCCCTCAAGCCTTTGAGGGGAACTATATGCGTAAGGTTCGTAAAGCAGTTTTTCCTGTTGCCGGTTTGGGCACGCGGTTTTTGCCTGCAACCAAGGCCATGCCGAAAGAAATGCTGCCGGTCGTGGACCGCCCGCTCATCCAATATGCGGTCGATGAAGCGCGTGAAGCGGGCATTGAACAAATGATCTTCGTCACAGGTCGCGGCAAGAGCGCGATCGAAGATCACTTCGACATCGCCTATGAACTCGAACGCACAATGACCGACCGGGGCAAGGACCTGTCGGTGCTGGAGCCCACACGTCTGGGGCCGGGCAATTGCGCCTACGTCCGCCAGCAGGAACCGCTGGGCCTTGGCCACGCCATCTGGTGCGCGCGTGACATTGTGGGGGATGAGCCCTTTGCCATCTTCCTGCCCGATGAGCTTATGGCCGGATCGCCCGGCTGCATGAAGCAGATGATGGACGCCTATGAGCAAACGGGCGGCAACGTGATTTCCGTTCTCGAAGTCCCGCACGACAAGGTGTCGAGCTACGGCGTGATCAAGCCAGGTGAAACGCACGGCAACATCACTGAGGTTCTGGGTCTCGTCGAAAAGCCCAAGATGGAGGACGCGCCTTCAAACCTCATCATTTCGGGCCGCTACATTCTCCAGCCTGAGGTCATGCAAATTCTTGCAGCACAGGAAAAAGGCGCAGGTGGTGAAATTCAGCTGACCGATGCCATGCAGCAAATGATCGGGAAGCAGCCCTTCCACGCCGTCACCTTTGATGGCACGCGCTATGACTGCGGGGATAAGGCCGGGTTCATAACGGCCAACATCGCGCTTGCCCTGCAACGGCCCGACATCGGGCCTGCCGTAAGGGCCTGGCTAAAAGAAACCAAATTGGATTAATCACCCTCCGTTTGGGACGCGTAAAACCGGATAAACGGCGGAAAACGATAAGAAATTTTAAGCCCCTGCGGCGACACTGCAGGGATGAGCCGATACAATCCGCCCGAACTGATGAAACCGACGCGCCAGCGGCTCGTCCAGCTCATCTTGCCGGTGCTTTTGTTGTTTTTCGTCACGATCGGCCTCTCGCTTTTTCAGACGGTTACTCAGGTCAATCAAGTCGACGCGCAGCGATCTCGCATGGCGGTCTCCGCTGCCATGGACGCGATGGTCTCCCGTCTTGCCGACTATACGCATGACAATGCCTATTGGGATGAGGTGGCCCGCGCGGTCTATGCAACGCCCACTGACATGGCGTTTCTCAAAACGACATTGGGGGCGACAACGCAGGAACGGGTCTATGCCGACACCGTCGTCGTCGTCAGCCCAAGCGGTGTGGCGCAACTCGGTTTCCGGAACGGGCAGCGCCAGGATATCCAGCTGACGCCGGGCCTCACAGCTGCGCTCTCCCGCCTTCAGGCCAAGATTGGGCGGGACAACCGCCCAGCGACAACCATCGTCCGCAATGACAAGGGGATCGCCCTTGTCGCCATCTCCCCCATCCGCCCGATGAGCACAAAGCTGCGCCGGCTCGTTCCAGCCGAAGGGCCGTCTTACCTCGTCCTTCTGAAGAATGTCGGGCGTGAAGACAGCTTTCGCATCAGCCGGACGCTGCAGCTTTCCAATGTCCGTTTTCAGCTGAAAGCGGGAAGGGATCCTTTTGTCGCGCTGCGTAATGATGAAGGTCGCCCGGTTGGCGTGGTGACATGGAGCCCGCCCTCTTTGGGCCTGGTCGCTTTGGGCCGGGCCATGCCAGTCATCGTCGTTGCCGCCCTCATCTATCTGATCGTCGCTGCCGTCTCGATCGGCAGGGGCTATGCCTCGCTGCGTCAGCTGGGTTGGCAGGTGATGGCGGACAGCCTGTCCCGCTTGCCAAATCGTCGCGCGCTGCGCTGGGAAATGATCCGCCGGGGTGACAGCCGGGAGGAAGCGGGCCTCGCCATCCTTGATCTGGATGGGTTCAAGATGGTCAATGACAGCTTCGGCCATGAAACGGGCGACCAGCTCATCAAGGCGGTGGCCGCTCTCCTCAAACAGGCGGCCGGCACAGACGCGACTGCTATCCGTCTGGGAGGAGACGAATTTGCTCTGCTCGCAACCGGTGATGGCGCCTGGACAAGGATTGAAGAGGTCGCGAACCGTCTGTTGCTGATGCTCGACACGCCGGTGATGCTCCTTGGGCGACCGGTTCAGGTTGGCGCCAGCGTTGGCATCGTCAGGGTCAGATTGGGCGATCTTTCCCCGTCAGAGGCCATGCGGCGAGCCGATGCGGCCATGTATGTCGCCAAACGATCCGGCAAGAAGCGTGTCGTCTTTTACTCAGCGGAGCTCGATCAGGAGCATGTCGCCGCCGCCAAGCTGACCGGGAACCTCCGCAAGGCCATTGAGGGCCGTGAATTCGCCGTCCAATATCAGCCCATGATTGATTGCCGCACAGGCAATGTTCTATCGGTAGAAGCCTTGCTGCGCTGGCCGCATGCAGACTTGGGCACCATCTCTGCCCGCGATTTTATCAACGTGGCCGATCAGGCGGGATTGACCGTGCCCATCGGCGCGCTTGTGCTGGATCAGATCGCCAAGGATGCCCAAGATTGGGGGGATGTCCGCCTTGCCGTCAACCTGTCGCGCGGCCAGTTGCGGTCCCCCGGCTTTCTCACCCTTTTGGAGGCGCAGCTAAAGGCGTTGCAGCTCGCCCCGGAGCGCATGGAATTTGAGATACGTGAAGAGCTGTTCGTCGAGAATGCGGACTTTGCTGAGGAAATTGCAACCGAGCTACGCCAGATGGGCTGCCGCCTTGTCCTTGATAATTTCGGGTCCGGCTTTGCCGCGTTCAACACGCTGGATCGCGCGGATTTTGCCAAGGTGAAAATCGACACCGGGCTCGTTTCCCGCGCCGCCTCGGATGATCGGGCGCTCGTGCTGCTCCAAAGCTGCGTGGCCGTTGCCCACTCGCACGGGGCACGGGCCGTTGCCCAAGGTGTGGAAACCTTTGCGCAGGCAGAGTTGATGCGGATCGTCGGGTGCGATGAAATTCAGGGCTGGACCTATGGGCGCCCAATTTCGGCGGCTGACGTTACGTCTTTGCTGTCGGTGCGGACCATGGCGGACCCTGCTGCCACGCCTGCGGCCTATGACGAAGCCCGGCCCTTGTTCGAGCTGGAACGTGTGTCGGGTTAAAGCCGCGCCGTCTTTGCGATGGCGTCGAGCACGCCGTTGACGAAGCCCTTTTCCTTGCGGTCATAAAAGGCATGGGCGACGTCGAGATATTCGCTGATGATGCTGCCTTTGGGAATGTCGGCACGCGCGATCAGTTCATAGGTGCCGGCGCGCAGGATCTGACGCAGCGGACGGTCCAGCCGGTCAAGCGACCAACCCTCGGCGAGATTTGCAGTGATCAGCGCGTCAACTTCCTCGCGACGGGCATCGACGCCCTTGACGACGTCATTGAAGAAATCGACCTCAGCGTCGGCAAAGGTGTTGTCCTCAATCGTCGCGCCCAGACGGTGCTGGTGGAATTCGTGGAGCAGCACGGCCATCGGCGTGCCTTCCATTTCCTGCTGGTACAGCGCCTGCACAGCGGCAAGGCGGGCGGCGGAACGGGCGCGGCTCATTTCAATCTTTCCTCTACGGATCGGGCGTGGGCAGGAAGCCCTTCGGCGCGGGCAAGCGCGACCGCCGCCGGTCCGATAGCGCGGATGGCGTCAGGCGAACAGCCGAGAAAGCTCGTGCGCTTCATGAAATCGAGCACGGACAGGCCAGACGAGAAGCGCGCGCGGCGTCCTGTGGGCAGCACGTGGTTCGGCCCGCCGACATAATCGCCCACCGCTTCGGGCGTGTGGCGGCCAAGGAAGATCGATCCGGCATGGCGGACGGCAGCGAACAGCGGTTCGGGGTCTTCGACGGCGAGTTCCAGATGTTCAGGCGCCAGTGCATCGATGAGTGGCACGGCCTCCATCAGGTCGGCCACGAGTAGGATCGCGCCATTGGCATCCCAGCTTGTCCGGGCCGTGGCGCCGGTCGAAAGCTCCGCAATCTGCGCGTCCACAGCGGCAGCCACTGCGTCGGCAAAGCCAGCGTCATCGGTGATCAGGATCGACTGGCTGGTCGGGTCATGCTCAGCCTGACTCAAAAGATCAGCGGCGATCCATTGCGGGTCATTCTTGCCATCAGCGACAACGAGGATTTCGGACGGTCCCGCCACCATGTCGATGCCGACGACGCCGTATAGCTGCCGCTTGGCTTCAGCCACCCAGGCATTGCCGGGGCCGGTGACAACATCAACCTTGCCGATGGTCTCAGTGCCAAAAGCGAGGGCAGCGACCGCTTGGGCTCCACCCACGCGCCACACCTCATCCACGCCCGCAATATGCGCGGCGGCAAGGACGAGGGGATTGATCTCGCCCTTGGGGGTCGGCGTCACCATTACAAGGCGGTCCACGCCGGCAACCTTGGCCGGAATGGCGTTCATCAACACAGAGGAAGGATAAGCCGCGCGGCCGCCGGGCACATAGACGCCGGCGGCATCCACCGCGGTCCAGCGCGATCCAACGCGGACACCTGCGCTGTCCACAGTGTCGCTGTTTTCGGGCTTCTGCTTGGCGTGATAGGTGCGAATACGTTCTGCTGCGAGGTCGAGTGCGGCGCGCAGATCGCTGTCGAGGGCTTCGTAGGCCGCGCGGCAATCGGCGAGGTCAATGGACCACTTGAGATCATGCCCGTCAAATTTGCGGGTCAGATCGGCGACCGCCGCATCGCCTTCCGTCCGCACGCGGGAAATGATGGCAGCGACATCGCGCGAGACATCCTCGTCCGCTTCCCGCCGCGCATTGACGAGCGTTTCAAAGGCCGCCGCGAAACCGGGCGCCTGCGCGTCGAGCCTAATCATTGACCGCCGCCCGGAAAGCCTCGACCAGATCACCGACGGCGGCATTGGTCTTGAAGGCGGCGCGGTTGACGATCAGCCGTGCGGAGACCTGCGCGATGACTTCCACTTCGACCAATCCGTTTTCAAGCAACGTCTTGCCGGAGGACACAAGGTCAACAATCCGGCTGGACAGACCAAGCGACGGCGCGATCTCCATCGCGCCGTTCAGCTTTACGCATTCGGCCTGCACGCCGCGCGCGGCAAAATGTTTGCGCGTCATGTTGGGATATTTGGTAGCCACGCGGACATGGCTCCACGACCGGGGATCATCGGTCGCGGCCATTTCAGCGGGCTCGGCGACCGAGATGCGGCAATGGCCGATATCCAAGTCGACCGGCGCATAAAGCTCTGAATAGTCGAACTCGTCGATCACATCAGACCCGACAATGCCAATCTGCGCTGCACCATGCGCAACGAAGGTTGCCACGTCGAACGCGCGCACGCGGATCAGGCTTACATCCGGGCGGTTGGTCGCGAATTTGAGGGCGCGGCTCTTCCCGTCGGTAAAGGCGGGCTCAGGTACAATCCCGGCGCGCGACAGCATCGGCAAGGCTTCTTCGAGGATGCGGCCTTTTGGCACGGCAAAGATGATCGGCTGAGACATGATGCGGGGCCTTTACGTGGACGGGCTTTACAGGGCAAGCTGTCGGCATGACTCAAAGCATCCGCGACGCTTTCCAGCTTCAGGCCAAATATTGCCATGTGGCGGGCTCTGCACTGACGGCAGAAGTTGTGGCCGCGCTTGGCGATATCCTTGACCATTCAACACGGACGGGCGCGCGCATTCTCGATTGGACAGGCGATCCGATCGTCGACGCGCTGCCGCTGCGCATTGCAGGTGGGCTGCATGCGCTTGCGCGGTCGGGCAAGGAGGATCTGCTCACCCGTTATTACACCACCCGCGAATTGGAGGCGCACCCCGTTCTGCGGCAAGTGATCGCGAAATGGGATGACTGGCTCTACCCCTGGCTCGATGGGCCCCCGCAAACGAATGAGGTTGCGCGTGCTGGGGCATTGTGGCCCGCCATGCTGGAGATTGCGCGCCGCTTTGGGCCTGACATGGAATGGATCGAAATCGGGACGAGCGCAGGCCTCAACCTCAATATGGACCGGTTCGGCTATCGTCTGGGCGATAGCGCCTCAGGGGATAGCCTCTCTGCGGTCCAGATCAGCCCCAAATGGACCGGGGAGAGCCCGGCACCTGCCGCCGTGCGCGTCTTGGACCGCGTCGGCATTGATCTCAATCCGCTCGACCCGACTGATCCTGTGATTGTGGACCGGATGCTGGCTTATATCTGGCCGGACCAGCCGGAACGGCTGGCACGCGCAGAGGCGGCCATCCGTGTCGCGCAGGCCAACCCGCCGCCGATTGTGAAGGGCGATGCGACAGCGTTGCTCGCGCCGCTCTTGGCCGAGCCGCAAGCCGAAGGGCGCACGCGGGTCATCTTCCATTCGGTGGTCCTCCAATATTTCCCGGTAGAGGATCGGGCCAAGGTCCGCGATCTGATTGAAGCGGCCGGTGCGCGCGCAGATGCAGGGCGGCCTCTTGCATGGTTGTCGATGGAGTTTCCTGACAAAGTCACCGAAGCGAACATCACGCTGCGCTGCTGGCCGGGGGATGGCGCGCCAGAGCTCTTGGCCAGGGCGCACCCGCATGGAGCATGGGTCAACTGGGGGGCGTAAAGCGCCCAAGCACCGGCTCCATCCAAGGGGCCCAGCGCTGCCAACCTCCGTGGAGAGATAGCCATTCCCACAGCGACGTCAGGATGAGCGCACCTGTTGCCAGCGCACTTGCCTCAAGCGTGGTCAGTCCTTGCCCCCAAGACAGCACTGCCGACCCGATAAGGAGGAGCAGGCCGACCCCATGGGACAGGGGTGGAAGGTGCAACGTTGAAGAGGCGCGCTTAAATGCAGCGCAGCCTGCAAGGAACAAGATCGGCCCGCCATAGACCACACTCAGGAAGGGTGTCGAGACGGGATCGGTCGGCCGGTTGAGCATCAGCCCGTCGGCAACCGCCGTCACGACAATGCCGGCGACAATGACAATGTGAAGATAGGTATAAGCGTCCCGCGCGACGAGGCCGATGTCGTCGGATTCGCTCATCATTTTTGCGCCACGCTTTGCGCCGATATCGAAATAGATCCACCACATCGCGGCACTGCCGATGAAGCTTGCGACAAGCGCGAGGGTCGATCCGTTGGTCTGCACCATGCCGCCATAAGCAACGCCGGTGACGAGGACGGCTTCGCCGAGGGATATAATAATGAACAGGGCGCAGCGTTCGGCCATGTGCTGCCCCGAGATGCGCCAGTCGGACGATGTGGAGCGGCCAAGGCCGGGGGTTGCGAAACCGCGGGAAGGCCCGAGATATTCGATCGTGAGCGCGACAGACCAAGCCGCGAGGCGCAGGACGGGGTCCTGCCAAGCACCCCAAAGCCAAAAGGGCGCCGACAGAAGAAACCAGCATGTGATCCGCAGTGAATTTCGCGTCCGCGCGGCGCTTTCCCGGCGGGCGGCGAGCGTCAGGAAAGTTGACCGACCGATTTGCAAGGCGAGATAGGCCATCGCAAAGAGCGGCCCGCTGCTCCCAAAGGCTTTGGGGATAGCCGCTGACAAGGCGATGCCGCCGAGCATCATCGTGAGCAGCATCAACCGGACCGCAGCCCTATTGCCGTCCAGCCAGTTGGTTGACCAACTGGTGTAAATCCATACCCACCAGACGGCGAGCAGCATGACCAAGCCTTCCAGCGCACCCATCGGGCTTAGATGGACCATCAGGTGATGCGAGATCTGCGTAATGGCAAAGACGAAGACGAGATCAAAGAACAGCTCGATATGCGTCACTTCGATATCGTCTTCATGGCGGAAGAGGTGTGGCGGTCGGTCTGTCATGCCAGCCAGTTCCGCATGGCGTGATTAACGGCATCCGGGCGCTCCCAAGGGATGAAGTGACCTGCATCCTCGACGCGGACGACCGTCAGCCTTTCGATATGCTCGTCCAGCCCTTCCAATTGGCAGGGCAGAAGCGCCTCATCGTTCACGCCCCAGATGACAAGCACAGGCATGTGCAGTTTCGGGAAGGGAGCGGCGAGAAACTGTGTCATCTCAGCAGGTGCATCCATCCCCGGCACCTGCATGGGCGAGGCACGATACCAGTTGAGCATGGCCGTCAGCGCACCGGGCTGCGACCATTCATCGAGATAAGCCGCTTTGTCCTCTGCCGTGATCGGGCCGCCAGAGAGCTTGGCGAACCGGTCTTCAAAGAACCAGTCCATGCCCTTGGCCGCGACTTCGCCTTCAATGTCGCGCTCGCGGAAGTCCTTCATATATTGCGAGGCGAGGCGCTGATCGCGGTCGAAAACCAGTGTGTGCTGAAAGACATAGGGGTGGGCGGCATTGCACAGGATCAACCGCTCGACCCGCGCCTGATCCTTGATGGCGACCGCCCAGGCGATGGCCCCGCCCCAATCATGGCCGACAAGTGTGAAGCGGTCTGCGCCAAAGGCATCGGCGAGCGCAAACACGTCCGCCACAAGATTGCCGATGCGATAGTCTTTCACGTCCGGCAGCTTTTGCGAGCGCGCATAGCCGCGCTGGTCCGGCGCGATGCAGAAGAAGCTGTCCGACAGCGCGGCCATCTGATGCCGCCATGTGCGATGCGACTCAGGAAAGCCGTGGAGAAACAAGATCGGCGGGTTCGCCGCATCGCCCGCCGTCCAGACGTCGAGATCGACGCCGGTGGAAAGGGTCACGCGCTGATGCAGCACCTCTGCCATTAAATCGGGTCGCTGTTGGTCAATGGCGTTTCGGGCATGGGGATGAATTCGGGATCATTGGGCACGATCGGGAAGCGGCCTTCAGCCCAGTCGGCAGCGGCCTGATCGATCCTGTCCTGCCGCGAGGAGACGAAGTTCCACCAGACGCGCCGCGCGGTCGGGAAGTCTTCTCCGCCCATCAGCATGATGCGGCCGCCCTTTGTTGATTTGAGCGTCCCCTTTTCGCCCGGCTTCAGGACGTAGAGCGCATAAAGCTCCATCGCCTCGCCTGAAATCTCGGCCTCGCCGCCAACAAGCATCAGGGCGCGCTCATCGGCCTCGGCATCAACGGGGATGCTGCCGCCCTGTTCCAGCACGATGTCGGCGTAGATGGTTTCGGCATGGCAGGTGGTCGGTGCGGTCGCCCCCCAGAGCGTGCCCATGATGACGCGTGCCTTTGCACCGCCATCCGAAATGAGGGGCAGCTTGTAGGCCTTGACCTGTTCAAAGGCGGGGTCGATCTCTTCCTTGCCATCGGGCAAAGCGAGCCAAGTCTGCATCCCGTAAATGGAGGCACCCTTGGCGCGCTCTTTGGCAGGGGAGCGTTCCGAATGGACGATGCCTTTGCCCGCCGTCATCAGATTGACCTCGCCCGGCCGGATCGTTGCGAAGGACCCCAGCGAATCGCGGTGGTCGATGGCGCCATCGAAAAGATAGGTGACGGTGGACAGCC
>CAJBSR010000478.1 GCA_903958285.1 uncultured Sphingomonadales bacterium | reverse complement strand
GGGCTTCGACAGGCTCAGACCGAACGGTGTTTGGTCGGTGGCGGCCTACGCCCAGTCGAGGATCTGCCATCCCTTTTTCGTCGCCAGCGCGCGCATTGGGGCGTGGGCATTGGTCGCAAAGCCTTCATCGGCCCAGTCCATGCAGGGCGCGTCGGACACATGGTCCGAAAAAAAGCGGACATGCACAGCCGCGCGGTCAATGTGCTCGTTGGCCAGCCAGTCTTGCACCATACGCAATTTAGCATCGGCATAGCAGTTTTCGCCGTTGATCTTGGGGGAGGTTGTTCCGCCTGCATCGGTCGTGCGCGTCGCGATAACATCTTCAACGCCGATCAGCGTTGCAATCTGCCGGACGTAAAAGGCGTAAGACGCGGTGGCGAGCACGACGCGACGGCCCGCGGCCCTCTCCGCCTCCACGCGGGCCAGTGCCCCTGCAAGGCAATTGCGGCTGAGCGTCTGACCTGCAAATCCGCCGGAAATCCGGTCGAGCTTGGCCGGATCAATGCGCGCGCCCAGCATCAGTGAGAGGTTCATCTCCTTCAGGCGGCCCCGGCTGACAAGGCGGAGCAAGAACCCTAATGTAGTAAGCAGAACAAGCGGGGCAAACACGACGCGCCAGGGCGCATAGCGCGGCACGGCGTAGATCAGGAACGGGCCGAACGTTGCCGCGCGGGTAATCGTCTTGTCCATGTCGAAAATGGAAAGGGGCTTCATCAACTTATCTTAAGCGCAATCCGGCTTGCCGATCCAGCGCTTATGCACCAAACATGTCGCTGATGGCGACCAAGGCGGAATTCACCGAAGAACAAGGGGCTAAGGGCACGGTGTTAAGCGTGTCAGGTCGCCTTACGCTGGCGAATCTTGGGGATATGCCCCAACGCCTTGATGCCATTGAGGGTCCTGTCGCTCAGATGGACATCTCTGCGGTGGAACGGGTCGATACAGTCGGCGCTTGGATTATCCATCAGTTTTCCGGGCGCACCGGCGCGCAGATTGTTGGTGCCAGCGACGAAGCCAATCGGCTGATCGCACTGGTCAGTCAGGCAGATGCGGACGTCCGCGTCCGTCCTGAACCCGTCAATCCTGTGGTTCGCGTCGTCACTGAAGTCGGCGATGCGACGGTGATTGCGCTGCGCACCTTGTTGGGCCTCGTCGCTTTTTTCGGGGCCATCCTGATTGCCAGCTGGGATATCGTCCGCAATCCGCGCCGTCTGCGCATCAATGCCATCGTCCACCGGTTTGAACTGGTCGGTGTGAAGGCGTTGGGCATCATCGGTTTGATGAGCTTTCTGATCGGGATCGTGATTGCCCAGCAGGGGGCTGTGCAGCTCCAGCAGTTTGGTGCCGAGGCGTTGACCGTTAACCTCGTCGGGCGGATCACGACGCGTGAACTTGGTGTGTTGATGACGGCGATCATGGTGGCCGGTCGTTCGGGCTCTGCCTTTGCCGCGCAGATCGGGACGATGAAGCTGACCGAAGAAATTGACGCGATGCGCACCATCGGCGTCTCGCCCATTGAGGCGCTTGTTATTCCGCGCATGATGGCAGCGGTCATCATGATGCCTTTGCTTGGTTTTTACGCGACCTTAGTCTCCATCTTTGGCGGCGGGCTGTTCTGCTGGGTATCGCTCGAAATTCCGCCGGTCACATTTGTTCAGCGGCTGCAGGAAGTCATTCCTATTACCGATCTGTGGGTCGGGTTGATTAAGGCGCCTGTCTTTGGCGCGATCATTGCGCTGTCCGGCTGCTTTCAGGGGATGCAAGTGGAAGGCAATGCGGAGGATGTCGGCCTGCGTACGACGTCCGCTGTTGTGCAGGCGATCTTTCTTGTGATCGTGCTCGATGCGTTCTTCGCGGTCTTCTTTTCGCAGATTGGGTGGATCTGATGGACCTGAACGCCCCCATCGCCGTTAAGATACGCGGCATCTGCAATCAGTTTGGGGATCAGGTGATCCATGACGGTGTGGACTTGGATGTCCGCAACGGAGAAATTCTGGGCGTCGTCGGCGGATCGGGTACCGGCAAATCGGTGCTCATGCGGACGATCATCGGTTTGCAAAGGCCAAGCGCGGGGGAGATTGCGATCTTCGGTGAACCGATGACCGATGAGGAAAATGAGGCGCAACTTGATCTTCGGCGTCGATGGGGCGTCATGTTTCAGGGCGGGGCGCTTTTCTCGACACTGACCGTGGCGGAAAATGTGCAGGTGCCTTTGCGGGAATTCTACCCCAATCTCGGCCAGAAGCTGCTCGACGAGATTGCGGCCTATAAGGTTGTAATGGCAGGCCTGCCGGCCAATGCCGCCGCCAAATATCCGTCCGAACTTTCCGGCGGCATGCGCAAACGCGCGGGGCTGGCGCGGGCCCTCGCGCTCGACCCACGGCTGCTCTTTCTGGATGAGCCGACCGCCGGGCTAGACCCGATTGCGGCGGCAGGATTTGATGAATTGACCAAGGACCTGTCCAAATCGCTTGGGCTGACCGTTTTCCTCATCACGCATGATTTGGATACGCTGCACGCAATTTGTGATCGGGTGGCGGTGCTGGCTGACCATAAGGTGGTCGCTGTCGGCACAATTCCGGAGCTTTTGGCGACGGACCATCCGTGGATTCAGGCCTATTTCAACGGACCGCGCGGACGTGCCGCGCAGTCTGCGGTTGATCGGCACATGGCAAAGGGGGCATGAGGGCCTGATGGAAACGCGATCCAACCATCTGCTCGTGGGCAGCATCGTTCTCGGCCTATTGGCGGCGCTCGTCGCCTTTGCCATGTGGATCGCCGGATTGTCCGGCTCCAATGCCAAGGAATATGACATTTTCTTCCGTCAATCGGTGGATGGTCTGGCCAAAGGCGGGAGCGTGAGCTTTTCGGGCGTGCCTTCGGGTCAGATCACCGCCATTGAGCTGTGGAAGAATGATCCGCAGTTCGTCCGTGTCCGCGTGGCGTTGAAGCCAGATACGCCGGTGCTGCAAGGCACCACAGCGACGATTCAGGGCAGCTTCACCGGCCCGTCCACCGTCGTGCTTGATGGCGCCATTCGCGGCACACCGCCGCTGACGGAACCCGGCCCTGGCCCGGGACGTGTGCCCGTTATCCCGACCAAAGCGGGCGGGCTTGGCGCCTTGCTGAACAATGCCCCGCAATTGCTCGAGCGTTTGTCCACTCTGACGGAACGACTGACAGAATTGCTGTCCGACCAGAACCAGAAGTCGTTCACCAACATCCTTGCGAATACGGACAAGCTGACCGGCCATCTGGCCCGCGGCGGGCCGGATATTGAAGCCAGCATCAAGGAAGCGCGGATCGCCATCAAGGAAGCGGGGATCGCCGCAAAGCAGCTGGGCGAGGTCGCCGGGACGACAAATGGCTTGCTCAACGACGAAGGCCGCCCGCTCATCACGGACCTCCGCAAAACGATCCGGACGGCCGATAAGAGCATGACGGCGCTGGATGCGGCGCTGGCGGAAGCACGGCCGGGCATCAAGACCTTCTCGACACAGACCTTGCCCGAAATCGGCCAGCTGGTGCGCGATTTGCAGGTCATGTCTGGGACGCTCAACTCAGTCGCCAACAAAATTGACCAACAGGGCGCTGGCGCTTTGATCGGCGGGCCCAGCCTGCCCGAATATAAGGGGGATAAGGACGGCAAATGAAGCGCACGACCCTGATTTTTGGCGCGGCCATTCTGCTTGGTGGCTGCAGCCTCGGCCTCACCAGCAAAGCACCGAAATTTCTTCTGACGCTCACATCTACCGCGAGTCCGGCAGCCAATGAAGGTGTGCTGGTGCAGGCGGGGGACAGCCTGACGGTTGCGGTGCCGCTGGCGCCTCAGTCGATCGCGACGACGCGCCTCCCAGTGGCGCAGGGGCAGACGGCGATTGCCTTTGTTAAAGATGCGATCTGGGTGGAGCCGCCGCCGCGCCTTTTCCAACGCCTGTTGTCAGAAACCATCCGTGCAAAGACCGGACGGCCGGTGCTTGACCCACGCCAGTTCAGCATGGTGTCTGGCGCCACTTTGTCCGGCCAGCTTCTCCGTTTTGATATTGAGGAAAAGGGCGCGCGGGCCGTCGTTGTTTATGATGCGACGATTTCCGGTGAAAAGGACCGGCCGGTGCGCACCCGCCGGTTTGAGGCGCGGGTGCCCGCCGGCACCATTGATGCCCGCAGCGCAGGCGATGCCCTCAACCGTGCGGCCAATGAGGTCGCGGCCCAAGTGGCGGACTGGCTGAAAGCCTGATCGAAACAAAAAGGGGGCGGGAAGCTGATGTGCTTCCCGCCCCTTTTTTTGCGTCCAGCGTGGACGGCCGGGCTTACTTGCCCTTGGCCTCCAGCGCCTTGTCTTCATTCGCCCGCCGGATCACGTACTGGCGGATGTTTTCAATCTGCTCGGCAGAATATTCGTCTTTCCAAGCGACCATGCC
>CAJBSR010000477.1 GCA_903958285.1 uncultured Sphingomonadales bacterium | reverse complement strand
GCAAGCAGGTGCGGCGGGCTCCCGAGCGTTTTGGCGCTGAAATGCGCGAGCGGGTCGCCTTCGGCTTCGAATAGATCGCAAACCCCCCATTTAGTCTGGCTTGCCCCGGAGCTTTCGCGCGCCTAGCAGCCTGTCGGACTTAAATCCACATAGCGTCTATAGCTTGGCAATGGTATAGTCTGGGGATTGGTTTCACCATCCTGCGCACGGCTCTCGGATGAGTAATTTTCGCACGATTGACCGCCAGACCGGCTTTCTTCTGCCCCCGTCGGTGGATGAATGGCTTCCCCAGAAGCATCTGGCGCGGTTTGTGGTCGAACTGGTCGATACGCTGGATTTGCGGACGCTGAGCGGCGACTATCGTGGCTCCGGTTCGAAGTCGTATCATCCGCGCCTGCTGCTTGGCGTGCTTTTTTACGGCTATGCGACGGGCGTTTTTTCGAGCCGTAAGCTGGAGCGGGCGACCTATGATTCCGTGGCCTTCCGTTTCATCGCCGCCAACGATCATCCTGATCACGACACGATCGCCGCGTTTCGCCGACGGTTTCTGCCCCAGATCGAGAAGCTGTTTGTGCAAATCCTTTTGCTGGCTGGTGAGATGGGCCTGCTGAAGCTGGGCACGGTCGGCCTCGATGGCACGAAGGTTCACGCCAACGCCAGCCGCCACAGCGCACTGTCCTATGAACACGCGGGCAAGATCGAGGCGCAGCTCAAGGCCGAAGTGGCTGAACTCATGGCCAGGGCGGCCGCCGCCGACGCAGCTGATATCCCCGATGGCATGTCGATCCCCGAAGAACTGGAGCTGCGCGACAAGCGTCTGAAGAAGCTTGCCGAAGCCCGCGCGAAGCTGGAGGCGCGGGCGAAAGAGCGCCATGAGCGCGAGCAAGCCGAACATGAACAAAAGCTCGCCGCGCGCGACGAAAAAACGAAGGCGAGCGGCAAGAAGCCCGGCGGCGGACCACCTGCGCCGCCAGTGGGCGGCGCAAGGGCGAGCGACCAGATCAACCTCACCGACGAGGACTCGCGCATCATGCCGGTCGCGGGCGGCGGCTTCGACCAATGCTATAATGCCCAGGCGGCGGTGGCGGAGGGCAGTTTGCTGGTGGTTGCGACAGATGTCGTTCAGGCGCCCAACGACAAGCAGCAGGTCGAACCGATGCTGGGCAAGCTCGGCGCATTGCCGCAAGCTCTGGGCAAGGCGCAAACGCT
Source organism: uncultured Sphingomonadales bacterium (assembly GCA_903958285.1). Lineage (GTDB taxonomy): Bacteria > Pseudomonadota > Alphaproteobacteria > Sphingomonadales > Sphingomonadaceae > Aquisediminimonas. The sequence continues at coordinate 845 of CAJBSR010000477.1, read as the reverse complement.
GCTGGCGGACGCAGGTTATTTCAGCGCGGGCAATGTCGAGGCCTGCGAAAAAGCGGGGATTGACCCGCTCATCGCGCGGGGCCGTCAAAAGCATCATCCCTCCCTCGCCGAACGGTTCGGCGCCGCGCCGCCAGCCCCGGACAATCCCACGCCCGTCGAGAAGATGGCGCATTGGTTGAAGACGCCCGAAGGCCGAGCCCTCTACGCCCTGCGCAAGCAGACGCCCGAGCCCGTGTTCGGCATCATCAAATCCGCGCTCGGTTTCCGACAGTTCTCCATGCGCGGGCTTGAAAAAGTACGAGGCGAATGGAGCCTTGTCACCTCAGCCTGGAACATAAAGCGAATGTTCACCCTCAGATACGCCTGACGAACGGAAATAAACGCTGTCGCGAGCCCGACCCGGCGCGGATGAAGCGCGCAGGGGGATTTCAAGGCGTCGGCGAACCCCCGCCGCGTCAAAATACACTGAACAACGCGCCTGCCAAGAATTTTTTGAATTCAGTCCGACAGGCTGCTAGCACAGGCGGGGGCGGATCTTCCATCCCGATCCCCGGTTGACAGGCGCGGCGGCAGATGGCCCGATGGCGCGACATCAGATCCATAAGGGGGAAAAATGCAGCTCACCGGGGGCGAGGCGCTCGTCGCGCAATTGGAGCGCGAAGGCGCCAATCAGATTTTCGGCATTCCGGGCGTGCAACTCGACTTTGCGGTGGACGCCCTGCGGCGGTCCGACGCCATCGCCTTTCGCACCACCCGCAACGAGCAGGCGGCCTCCTACATGGCCGACGGCTATGCGCGCACCACCGGAAAACCGGGGGTCTGCATGGTCGTGCCGGGGCCGGGGG
>CAJBSR010000476.1 GCA_903958285.1 uncultured Sphingomonadales bacterium | reverse complement strand
GTTCGATCGCGGATTGATTGGCTTAGCCGATCAGAAAATGCCCCAGTGCAGCATGTGCCTCATCGCGCATTGCTGAATTTCTCTTGTTTTTGATACCGCGGCCGGAAAATTTTGTTCGTTTGACTAATATTGAGCGATGAAAGTATGTTCGATCGACAGCCGCTCAGGAAGAGCAAGGCATACTCACTGGAATGAGCGATCACCTTGACTGAATATCGGCGCGCGTTCTCAACGACTGTCGGACTTACAGGCATCGCAATGTGCGCGTTTGCAGCCAATTCGCTGCTTTGCCGATATGCGCTGGCGCATGGAGCGAGCGATCCTGGGATTTTCACGGCAATTCGCATTGCCTCCGGTGCAGCCGTCCTGGCGGTGATCAACTCCCGTTCCGCAAAGCCGACCCTGAGAGCCGGGACCTGGAGGGGAGCTGGAGCCCTGTTTGTCTATGCAGCGGCCTTTTCATATGGCTACAATTCTCTCGCCGCCGGGACCGGTGCCTTGCTGCTATTTGGCGCCGTTCAAATCACCATGGTGACAGCGGGCTTGCTGCGGGGAGAGCGTCTTCGCTTCCTTCAATGGTTGGGGTTCGCCCTCGCAATTACGGGGCTTGGAGCACTGCTTGCACCCGGTACGGCTTCACCTCCCCCGCTGGGTGCAGCACTGATGGTAGCTGCCGGTATTGCCTGGGGGCTTTATTCGCTTCTTGGCCGAGGTGCCGAGGACCCGCTTTCAGTCACTGCCGGGAACTTTGCCTTGGCCACCCCTGCCGCGCTGCTTCTGCTGGTCATCGCCGTGCTTTCGCATGGAGAGATTTCGGCATACGGAGCGGTCAGCGCAGTTGCATCAGGGGCAATCGCTTCCGGGCTTGGGTATACAATCTGGTATTCTGCTTTGCGCGGCTTGACGCCTGCCCAAGGCGCTTCGGTTCAGCTGAGTGTTCCGGTCATAACAGCTATTTCTGGCGCATTGCTGCTTGGCGAAACGATCTCGCTCCGACTGGTTCTGGTCTCGGTGACAATTCTAGGAGGTATCGCGCTGGTCATAATCGGCCGGAGACGACCACAGCTTTAAGGTGCCTTCTGATCCTCAATGAAGACTATCCCCCAGCGGGCCAGCTGGTCGCATCAAGGTCGTCCAGATCAACGATGTCATTGGCGACCAAGGTCTCGTACTCGTCCTCCGACAGCATTGTCGGTGCCCGCCACGCCGGGGGAGAACTCTGGGGATTGTAACCGTAAGCCGCCAGTTGCTCGGAGGTTATTGTCTTGACAGTTTCCAACAGCGCCCTGCTCGTAATCGCTCGATAGAGCGGGAGCTCTCGCGCCCACGGTTTTTCGAAACCAACGAACAGGGTCGAACCGGCGATCGAGGCCGAGAGGAATACAGACAGCGTTTCGCGCTCCTGCTTGCTGAGCTTTGGATTGATCCTCGCAATCAGCATGTTGAAGGTGTTGCGCTCGAGAATGTAAATGCGATCGACAGTCTGCGCGATCAGGTCGTCATGGTTCGCCAACATCCACAGATGGGGAAACAATCGGGTGGTCTGTTTGGACTGCATATCATCAAGCAAAAGTTCAATAAGCCCCTGCAACCGATCCTCATCAGATTTCGACTTGTCCTGAACGATCGATCGGAAATTTTCGGCATACTCTTTCAGGACGTTACTGATGGTGTCCTGAAAAAGATCGACACGGCTCTTATAGTAGTAGCTAACCGCACCGATCTGAATGTTGCAGCGTCTGGCAACTTCTCGCAAGGTCAGAGCCGGGAAGCCCTCTTCAACTAGAATGCCCAGTGC
>CAJBSR010000475.1 GCA_903958285.1 uncultured Sphingomonadales bacterium | reverse complement strand
TCACTGGGCGGCGCGGCGCTGGCCGATATTGCAGGCATGGCGGGATTGATCGGCACAGGTGTGCTCACGCTTCTTTCTATGTTTGTCCTTGGCCGGTTCCTGCTGCCACCGCTTTTTGCGCAAGCGGCGCGCACAAAGAGCCCGGAGCTTTTTCTGTCTGCCAGTCTGCTCGTGGTCATCACGTCCAGCATGCTCACAGTCAGTGTGGGGCTCTCCCCCATCCTGGGGGCTCTGGTCGCGGGGCTGCTGATTGCCGAAACGGCCTATCGCAGCGAGGTGGAAGCCGTCGTCCTGCCCTTTAAGGGACTGGCGCTCGGCATTTTCCTCATCACTGTCGGCATGCAGCTCGACCTTGACCGGATGGTGGACCAATGGGCTGAAATCACCGTAGCCCTAATTGGCGTGCTCGCGATCAAGATGGCCGTCACAAGCGGCCTTCTGCGCCTGAATGGGGTCCGCAAAGGGGTGGCGGCCGAAGTGGGCGTGCTCATGTCCAGCCCTTCTGAAACGACGTTGATTGTTTTGGCAGCCGCCTTGCAGGCAGGCCTGATATCTGCCGATGTTGCGGGTTTCTGGCAGGTTGTGACGGCCCTTGGCCTCACCATAACGCCGCTGCTCGCACGGCTGGGCCATGTCGCGGCCGCCTGGGTTGAGACCCGCCACGGCGCGGGGCAAGAAAATGGCGACGAAGAAGAAACAACTGAGCCACGGACGATTATCGTCGGTTATGGTCGCGTCGGGCGCATGGTGGCGGACATGCTGCAAAGCCACAGCAAGAAGTGGGTCGCGCTGGAAGACAATGTCGACACCGTGAACCGCGCCCGTCGGGAGTCCCTCCCCGTCCGCTATGGCGATGCGACACGGATCGAAACACTGGAGGCCCTTGGCGTGTCGCACTGCGCCGCGCTGGTACTGACGATGGACGATCATGTGCAGGCCGCCCGGCTGACGCGCCGCATTCGGGAGCGTTATCCAGAGATTACCATCGTGGCCCGTGCTCGCGATCCTGACCATGCCGCAGAGCTATACCGCGCCGGTGCCTCGGATGCCGTGCCAGAGACGCTGGAGAGCTCCCTGCAGCTCTCAGAAGCGGTTCTGGTGGATCTGGGTGTCCCAATGGGGCCGGTGATTGCCTCTATCCACGAAAAGCGGGACGAGTTGCGTGCCGCGATCAAGCATCGCGCGGACCTTGAAAAGGCCCCGAAATTGGGATCATCAAAGCGACTGTGAGAAAGGCGTGGTGGGCGCGACAGGGATTGAACCTGTGACCCCACCCGTGTGAAGGGTGTGCTCTACCGCTGAGCTACGCGCCCACGCCATGAAGGCGATGCCCCTAACCGAGGGTTCTGCCCAAAACAAGACGGGCGACACCATTTTCATGGGCCGCCCGTCAATATATTTGTTCCGAAGGGAACAGCGCGTCTTAGTTGACGGCGTCCTTCAGGCCCTTGCCGGCCTTGAACTTCGGCTGCGACGAAGCCTTGATTTCCATCGGAGCACCCGTGCGCGGGTTGCGGCCGGTGGATGCCTTACGCTTCGAAACGGCAAATGTGCCGAAGCCGACGAGGCGAACTTCGTCGCCCTTCTTCAGAGCGCCGGTGATCGCGTCAAAAACGCCTTCAACAGCCTTGCTTGCGTCAGCCTTAGTGAGGCCAGAAGCATCTGCAACGGCAGCGATCAAATCTTGCTTGTTCATAATTAGGAACCCCCTCGTCGAGTGTGTGGATTACTTTGTATTTTCGGCGGAAAGCCGTGGACCGTGTAATGCCACCTCTTGCAGCGCTGTCAAAGCAAAAGCGCCGGAAAACGCCCGAAAACGAGCCCTAAGACATGTTTTTCGCGACCAAACTGGCTGCAACGCTCGGGAGGGGTACCTATTCGGCGCACTCCGGAGACAAATCAGTCATTTTTCCGACATATTCATCGCTCGAGTCGCGCCCGCCCATCAATGGCGGACGACATCCTCGGCGCCACCTGCGAGCGGTGGCCGCTGGGCGGCCAGTTCATCCGCCTCCGTCCACTCGATGGGTTCCAACCGATCAACCAGTGCGATTTCCAGAACCTCGTCGACATGCTTCACTGGAATGATCTTCAGGCCAAGCTTCACATTCTCAGGAATCTCGGCGAGATCCTTCTCGTTCTCATCTGGAATGATCACCGTCGTGATCCCGCCCCGAAGAGCAGCGAGAAGCTTTTCCTTCAGTCCGCCGATCGGCAAGACACGGCCGCGCAGCGTGACTTCGCCTGTCATCGCCACGTCACGCCGCACCGCATTACCGGTGAGCGTCGAAACCATGGCCGTCACCATGCCAATACCGGCAGAGGGGCCGTCCTTGGGCACAGCACCTTCAGGCAGATGGATGTGGATATCCTTTCGCTGGAACAGGCTCGGCTTGATGCCATAAGATGGCGCACGTGCCTTCACGAAGCTCATCGCGGCCTGAATGGACTCGGTCATTACATCACCGAGCTTCCCAGTGGTGCGCACACCGCCCTTACCGGGCACCGTCACCGCTTCAATGGTGAGCAGTTCCCCGCCGACTTCGGTCCAAGCAAGGCCGGTCACGGCCCCAATCTGGTTTTCCTCTTCGCCAATGCCGTGACGATATTTCAAGACACCGGCAAATTCGGAGATGTTTTCCGCGGTGATCTCGACCGACTTCGCCTTGCCTTCAAGGATACGGCGAAGCGACTTGCGCGCCAGCTTTGCGATTTCACGCTCCAGCGTACGGACACCGGCTTCCCGCGTGTAATGGCGGATGAGGACGCGCAGACCTTCTTCAGTCAACACGAATTCACCGGGCTTCAGGCCATGGGCGTCAATCTGCTTGGCGATCAGGTGGCGCTGGGCGATTTCAACCTTTTCGTCCTCAGTATACCCCTCCAACCGGATGATCTCCATGCGGTCGAGCAAGGCCTGCGGCAGATTGAGCGAGTTCGCCGTCGTCACGAACATCACGTCGGACAGATCGATGTCCATTTCCAGATAATGGTCCTGGAACTTGCTGTTCTGTTCCGGATCAAGCACTTCGAGCAAAGCCGAGGCTGGATCGCCACGGAAATCCTGCCCAAGCTTGTCGATTTCATCGAGCAGGAAGAGCGGGTTCATGGCCCCAGCCTTCTTCAAATTGGTGACGATCTTGCCCGGCAGCGAGCCGATATAGGTGCGGCGATGCCCGCGAATTTCGGCTTCGTCGCGCACTCCGCCTAACGACTGGCGGATGAACTCACGCCCCGTCGCCTTCGCAATCGATCGGCCAAGCGATGTCTTACCCACGCCCGGCGGGCCAACGAGGCACAGGATCGGCCCCTTCAGCTTGTTGGTGCGCGCCTGCACCGCGAGATATTCGACGATGCGGTCCTTGACCTTCTCAAGCGCATAATGGTCCGAATCGAGGACGGCCTGCGCCGCCGCGATATCCTTCTTCAGCTTGGACTTCTTGCCCCAGGGCAGGCCGAGGAGAACATCCAGATAGTTGCGCACGACGGTCGCTTCGGCCGACATCGGTGCCATCGTCTTCAGCTTCTTGATCTCGGCCGTCGCCTTGGTGCGCGCGTCCTTGGACAGCTTCATGCTGTCGATCTTGTTCTGAAGCTCCTGAATCTCGTTGCCATCGCCCTCTTCGCCCTCGTTGCCGAGTTCGCGTTGAATGGCCTTTAGCTGTTCATTCAGATAATATTCGCGCTGCGTCTTCTCCATCTGCCGCTTCACGCGGCTGCGGATCTTCTTTTCGACCTGAAGGACACTGAGTTCACCTTCCATGAAGGCAAGCGCCATTTCCAGACGCTTGCCTGTGTCCATTTCTACGAGCAATGTCTGCTTGTCCGCCACCTTGAGGGCGAGGTTCGCCGCAACGGAGTCGGCCAAGCGATCAGCATCTTCAATTTCGCTCAACTGAACGGCGGTTTCTGCCGGCAGCTTCTT
>CAJBSR010000474.1 GCA_903958285.1 uncultured Sphingomonadales bacterium | reverse complement strand
CTGCCAACGTCGCCCGGACGAACGGCGTTCCCGAGGACAAATTGCCGGAAGTGACGGTATCGGAATCGACACCTGTGACCATCAATGATGCAGCGCTTGCCCGCCGACTGAACACGGCCCTTGCCAAGGAATTGGGCGACGGCGTGGTCGTTCCCTTCCGCCAGACCAATATGGGCGCAGAAGACTTCAGCTATTTCGTTGATCCAACTTACAACATCCCCGGCTATTATTTCGCCGTGGGCGGCACCAACCCTGCATGGATCGAGGCCGCCAAGAAGGGCGGACCTGCTGTGTCCGGTCATCATAGTGGATTGTTTAAGATTGATCCCGAACCCTCTGTCCGGCTTGGCACCGAGGCGATGACCGCCGCGGTTATCGAACTTCTGAAACCTTAAAATGCGTCCCCTGCCTGCCTTGAAGGTAGGCAGGGGAACGCAAATGCGACGGACGGCGTGGTTCGGGTGAACAGGGGGTGAAGCAGCGCCGCCGGTCGACCACTCAAGCCGCCGGGAGGGGGTGGCGACTTGAGGAAACAGAACGCAGGCGCAGCTTGAGATCCTGCTTGCGTGCCTTGAGGCGCAGAATTTCCAGCGCATTCGAGCTGCCGGCAGCCATCTTCAGGCGCAGGGCGTCGTCAAGCCGCTGATAGGCCAGCAAAAGTTTGAAAATCTTCGAATTCATTCCGCCACTCCATTGAACACATTGCTCAATCGGGAGTTCCAGAGTTTTTAGGTGAGGTTTGAGAGAACCCGCCAGAAACGCACCGGAAACCCGATGCGGTCCGACATCGCGACCAATTGATCGCCAGAGGGGCCCGGCCCGCAACTTTTAATTAGAGTGATTCGGTCTGAATTTCAACAGAAACTGATCCACTCATGCCGACTTGCACCAAAGTACATCCCGCTTATGCTCGGCTCATGCCTTTCCCAATGCTCCGCTCCCTGCTCCTGCTGGCCTTTGCCCTGCCGCTATCCGCCGCCGGATATGCCCAGCCATTCGCAGATGCTCCCCACCGGGCCACCGTGATCGTCACATTCGGGGCCGAGACCATCCAGACCCGCCTGGAACGCGGCTTGGCCGATGAAGCAACCGGGCGGGCCGCGACCGCCGACGACCCTGTCCGGGTGGCCTCTATTTCCAAAGTGTCTGTCGCACTTGGTGTGATGCGGTTGGTAGAGCAGCAAAAGCTCAATCTGGATGCCGACGTATCGGACTATCTGGGCTGGACGCTGCGCAATCCGGCTTTCCCAAGCCGACGGATCACACTGCGCCTTCTGATGTCCCACAGATCGAGCCTGATGGACGGTGGCGAACTCTATCTCATTCCCTTTGGGACGCGTTTGCAGACCAGCCTCTCCGACAGTCGGGTTTGGGACGGGGCGCACGCACCTGGGCGGTTTTTCCGATACGCGAACCTCAACTTCCCGGTCATCGCGACGATTATCGAACGCGTGACCGGTGAGCGGTTCGACCGCGCGATCCACCGCCTTGTTTTCGCACCGCTTTCCATTGACGCGTGCTTCAACTGGACGATGTGCAGCCCCCAGCAGATTGCCCGTGCTGTCGTCCTCTATGGGGAAGATGGCCGCATCCGTCGGGATGATCTGAAAGGTGTGATGCCGCCCTGCCCTGTCTTCACCAAGGCCGACGGCCAATGCGACCTTTCCACCTATCAGCCTGGCGATAATGGCGCGATCTTCTCGCCCCAAGGCGGCCTGCGCATCAGCATGACAGACTTGGCGAGGCTCGGCCAAGTGCTGATGCGCCGTGATGCCGATTTTCTGAAACCCGCCTCTTACGCTGCGCTGGAAAAGATAATCTGGCGGCTTGATGGCCAGAATGGGGACACCGAAGGTGGCTTCTTCTGCGCCTTTGGCCTGTCGGTGCAGACCGTCCGAAAAGGCAAAGCAGGATGCTCCAACGATGCCTTTGGGGATGGCCGCACCCGCATTGGCCATGCCGGGGAAGCTTATGGCCTACGCGCCGGATTATGGATCGACCGCCAGCGTAAGGAGGGCGTCGCCTTCTTCGTGACCGCGGTTCCGGACGAAGAGCCCAAAGGCCCATCGGGCTTTTACCGGGTCGAGGAAGCTATCCTCCAAAGTCCATATGTTCGACCTGATAGGTGACAAGGTGCAATTCACGCGCGCGTTTTGCCGCTGATCGCTGACGCAGCGAGAATTCTGACGCCACAATAACGGCACGACACCGTGTGCCCGTTTCCTCCTCCAGATCACTGGAATAACCCAACACCTGCTCCAGCGCGCCAGCGGGACATGGCCCCGCCTTCAGTTCGATGACGACGAAGTTGCCGTCCGCATCCCGCGCTGTGATGTCGATCCGCCCGCTGGCCACTTCCCGTTCCCGCCCATCATCTGCCGCGACCAAACCCGGCTCAACTTTGTCCAACTGGCGGCGCAGGAGCGTCTTCAATTCCTTTTCATAATGCAGGATGCGCGCCTTGTTCAGCACGCGCTTTGACGGCAGTTCCCTCTCCATGATCATGCGTCCCCCAACATTACTATGTCGGTTTTATACAATTGGTGTTGCACGGGGATTGCGACGCATGGTTTCAGAAGCCTTTACAACCCTCCAGCCAGCGCAGTGGCTACACCTGCGCCGATAAGCACCAGTCCGATGACGTCATGGCGGTGCATCGGTTCCCGCAAATAGAGCCTGCTGAAACCGAGCGTGAAAATCACCTCAACCTGCCCGACCGCACGGACGAGCGCCACAGGTGCCGTGGCAAAGCCCGTGAACCAGCAGGCAGACCCCAAGGCTGCGAGCAGACCCACCTGCCCTGATGTGCGCCAGGTTACTGCGACCTTCTTCAGTTCGGCAGGTTCCTTCCAGATGACGTAGCTGCCTTGCATGGCCGTTTGACCCGCTTGCACCGCAACCAGCGTCAACAGGGCCGCCAACACCTTGTCTGATGTCGCAATGTCGAACGTCGCTGACTTCACGAAAATCGACGTCATCGTGAAGCCGAGCCCCGCGCCAAGGCCACATAGAGCGGCAGGCTGGATAAGGTCCGCCATACGGAACCGTGCGCCCGCGGCGGACACCACCATGACACCCGCCACCCCAATGGCGATGCCGATCCATGTCAGCAGGCTGAGATGTTCGCCAAGCAACAGCATTGCGAGCACAGCACCCTGAATGGCCTCCGTTTTTGCAAAGGCCGTCCCCGCCACATAGTTTCGATAGCCGAACGCCATCAGCAGCAGATTTGTGCCGATGATCTGCGCAAAGCCGGCGGCCAAAGCGTAAGGCCAGAATGTGGACCCGATGTCTGGCAGGCCCTTGTCCGCCGCCACCAGATAGCCGCCGAGCAGCGCCATCCCAACCGGCAAGCCATAAAGATAACGCACCAATCCCGCCGCATTGAGCGACAACGTCGCCCGCACCCGCTGCTGCACTGCCGTCCGCCAGGACTGGAAAAGTGCTGCAAGAAATGTGGCAGGGAGCCAGATCAAGTCAGGGTGCTACAATGGAAAAGCCGGGTACGGGCCTCAACTCACCGCCATCATGGTACATGTCGATATAAACATCTACTGGGTCTGCCCCGGCACAGGCCACTTTGTAGAGGTCGAGAATAAAACCATAGGGACCAATCCCGGTACTGCCAGTACGAGAAAAAGTCGCCGAATTCCCGTCCGGGCAACGAAGTCTGGAGAGATACGCGATTTCTCCCGCAGGCATGTTTTCACGCACCGGGTTCTGCCGCGATCCGAGGGGGAAGGACTCCGCAGCTTCAATCGCCTTCTTCAGCTTCTTCCCTTTAAGTCCACCAGAGCCAAGCGCGAAGACCACATCGCGCGCCTGACTACTGGTGGCTGCCATCGCCTGAGTAGTAGGCAAGACGGCGAAGCAAAGCGCGATGGCCAAAGTAATCTTCATCAAATGCTCTCCAGCAGCTTTTCGTCCGCGATCTTCTTTTTCCAGATGAGCGGCGCGGTCGTGTGGACGTTCTCGCCCGTGCTGTCGACGGCGACCGTGACGGGGAAGTCCTTCACTTCAAACTCGTAGATCGCTTCCATGCCAAGGTCTTCGAACCCGACAACTTTGCTGCCCTTGATCGCGCGGGCGACGAGATAGGCCGCCCCGCCGACAGCCATCAGATAAGCCGACTGATGCTTGGCGATCGCCTGCGTCGCGGCGGGGCCACGTTCCGCCTTGCCGACGCAGCCGAGCAGGCCTTGTTCGAGCATCATATCCATGAAGCTGTCCATGCGTGTCGCGGTTGTGGGACCAGCCGGACCAACGATTTCCTCACCCACCGGATCAACAGGGCCGACATAATAGATCATCCGCCCCTTGAAGCTAACGGGCAGCTCTTCGCCCTTGGCGAGCATGTCCTTGATGCGCTTGTGCGCGGCGTCACGCCCGGTGAGCATCTTGCCGTTGAGGAGCAGGCGGTCGCCCGCCTTCCAGCCCTGCACATCGGCAGCGGTCAGCGTGTCGAGATCAACGCGCTTGGCCGCACTGTCCGGCGCCCATTCGACCTTAGGCCATTCCTCAAGGTTGGGCGCTTCGAGATATTGCGGGCCCGACCCATCAAGCGTGAAATGCGCATGGCGCGTGGCGGCGCAATTGGGGATCATCGCGACCGGCTTGGACGCCGCATGTGTCGGATAATCCATGATCTTCACGTCGAGGATGGTGGCGAGACCGCCCAGACCCTGCGCGCCGAT
>CAJBSR010000473.1 GCA_903958285.1 uncultured Sphingomonadales bacterium | reverse complement strand
GCCAGCTATTGGGCTGCGTCCAGACTGACAGGCTGGAGGTTTCCGGTTCCGTAAACGGTCCAATCAGCTTCTTGCTGGCAAGCTTGCCGTCAATCGACTGTGTCACCGCCCCATTGGCCAGCGGAAGCCGCGCCACACGATGCCACCAGCCGTCCGGAAACTCGATCAGGTCACGGAAGATGCCCATGGCCTTCCACTGGTCTCGCTTGGCGTCCACCATCGCGTCAAAGGCGCTGTCGTCAACGACATCCGTCTCGCCATCTTCGGGCAGGCCCTTGCCGAAGCCATAGGTACCGAGAACGCTGATCAGTTCGGGATGCCCGGCGTCGCAATGATAGCACTCCCGGTTGTTCTCCATCACCAACTTCCAGTTGGCGTCCTCAAGGTAATTGTCCTGCACCGCGACCTTGCAGCGTTCCAAATCATAGACGGCAATCTGGTCAACAATATCGGCCTTCACCCGGTCAATAGGCGGCGGATTGTCATCCATGCATATGAAGATCAGCCCACCGACATTTTCGAGCGCAACCGGCGCGAGGCCATGCTCCTTCTTGTCGAAATCCTCGGCCATACTGCGCGCAGCGATCAAAGCGCCATCAAGGCCATAAGTCCACTGGTGGTAGGGGCACGTCAGGCGCGGCGCGCGGCCCCTCTGCTCCTGACATATCCGCGCCCCTCGATGACGGCACGAGTTCCAAAACGCCCGGACCTCGTTATCGCGTCCACGGATGATGATGATGGAGTTATGCGCCACTTCGAACACGAAATAATCGCCCGGATTCTTCACATGCGCGACCGTGCAGGCATAGAGCCAGACCGATTTCAGCATGACCTGCGTGTCAAACTGAAAGGCCTCCTCGCTCACATACAAGTCGCGCGGCAGGCTCAGGCCCTTACGGTCCGAAGCGAGAAGTTGGGCAATGGGTTCGAAGCGGGACATGGTCTTAGCTCCTTAACGCGTTGTTTTCCGGATCATATGGCGAATCCTCAATAAGCGTCGCCTTGTGAAGCTTGCCAAGGATGGCGATTTCAAACTCCGCACCGGCCACGGCAAGGTCAGGTTGGATCATCGCCAACGCCAGACTCTTGCCGACGCGCCAGCCATAGCCGCCCGACGTCGCACGCCCGACGATCTCACCATCCTTGTAGATGGCCTCAGATCCACGGGCGTCAGCATCGGTTACGCCGTGCACTTCCATCGTGACCAGCGTGTTGGACAGGCCCTTATCCTTCCAGGCCAGCAGCGCGTCCTTGCCGAAGAAGCCCGGCTTTTTGAGGCTGATGAAGCGGTCGAGCCCACTTTCATAGGCCGCATACTCAACCGACAACTCGCGTGGGATCAGCTTATAGCTCTTTTCCAGCGCCATCAGCGTCATCGCGCGGATGCCGAAGGGCTTGATGTCAAATTCGGCGCCGGCCTCCATCAGCAGATCGAAGATGTAATTCTGCATCTCAATCGGGTGATGGATTTCCCAGCCCAGCTCTCCAATGAAGTTCACGCGCAGCGCATCCACCTGTGCAAGTCCGACGCTGATCTTCTGGCCGGTCAGCCACGGGAAAGCCGCGTTGGACAAGTCCGCATCGGTCAGCTTTTGCAGCACGTCACGCGCGCGCGGCCCGGCGAGGACGAGAACACCCATCGACGTTGTCAGACGTTCAAACGAGACAGACCCATCGCGCGGCATCGCCTTTTTGAGATAGTCATGGTCGTGGCGCTCATAAGCCCCCGCCGACACAAGGTAATAACGCTGCGGCGCGACCTTGTAGACGGTGAACTCGCTGCGCACGCCGCCCTTGGACGTCAGGAGGTAGGAGAGCGAGACGCGGCCCTGCTTCTTGGGCACCGCGTTGGTCAACAACTGGTCGAGCCATGCTTCGGCACCTGGGCCTGAGATTTCGCACTTGGCGAAAGCGCTCATGTCCTGAAGGCCAACCTTTTCATGAACATGGCGGCATTCATTGCCAACATGCTCGAAATAGTTGGAGCGACGGAATGACCATTTTTCGCGAACCGCTTCCCCGGCCACGACCGGGTGATTGTGGTTCAGAAGGACATCCGGACGATCAAGATCCTCTTCGGTCAGGGCATAGCCAGCAGGCGCAAACCAGTTCGGGCGCTCCCATCCGTACACCGAGCCGAACACAGCGCCGAGCGCCTTCATCCGGTCATAGCACGGCGTGCGGCGCAGTGCCCGGCCCGCTTCCCGCTCTTCATCCGGATAATGGACGGTGAAGACCTTGGCATAGGCTTCCTCATTCTTTTCGATGAGGAAACCGCGGCCCGCATAGTCGCCGAAGCGGCGGGGATCGACGCCCATCATGTCGATGGTGGGTTCGCCATCGACAATCCAGTGTGCCAGCTGCCAGCCGGCACCACCGGCCGCCGTCACGCCAAAGCTATGGCCTTCATTCAGCCAGAAATTCTTCAGGCCCCATGCCGGTCCGACAATCGGCGATCCGTCAGGCGTATAGGCGATGGCGCCGTTATAGACCTTCTTGATGCCCACTTCGCCAAAGGCGGGAACGCGGCTCATCGCCGCCAGAATATAGGGCTCCAGACGCTCCAGCGCGTCGGGGAACAGTTCATACTCGCTGTTGGACGCAGGCCCATCAACGTAACAGGCCGGCGCGCCGACTTCATATGGCCCAAGCAGAAGGCCACCGGCCTCCTCGCGCATGTAATAGCTGGCATCGGATTCGCGCAGGACGCCCATTTCGGGCAGGCCCTGCTTCTTGCGCTCCATGATCGCGGGATGCTGCTCGGTCACGATATACTGGTGCTCAACCGGGATGACCGGGATGTCGAGCCCGACCATCGCACCCGTCTGACGTGCGAAGTTGCCCGAACAGGAAATGACGTGTTCACAGGTGATGTCACCCTGATCGGTCGAGATCAGCCATTCACCATTGGGCTGCTGCGTGATCGCCGTGACCGTTGTGTTACGATAAATCGTGGCACCGCGCTGGCGAGCCCCCTTTGCCAGCGCCTGTGTCAGGTCGGCAGGCTGGATATAGCCATCTTCAGGATGCTGGATCGCGCCGATCACACCCTCAGTGTTGCAGAGTGGCCAAATCTCCTTGACCTGCTCCGGCGTCAGGAAGTTCACATCGACGCCGATGGTGCGGGCAACGCCTGCATAATATTGATATTCGTCCATCCGGTCCTGCGTCGTCGCCAGCCGAATGTTGGTTACCTGCGAAAAGCCGACATTCAGCTCTGTCTCTGCCTCAAGGCTCGGGTAGAGCCCAACCGAATATTGGTGCAGTTTGCCGACCGAATAGCTGAGGTTGAACAGCGGCAGCAGACCGGCTGCGTGCCAAGTCGAGCCGGAGGTCAGTTCCTTGCGCTCCAGAAGGACAACATCGGTCCATCCAAGCTTAGCGAGGTGATAAAGCGTGCTAACGCCCACCACGCCACCGCCAATGACCACTGCACGCGCTGTCGATTTCATACGTTTAAGCCTGACAAAAGTGAACCGAGAATAGCTCGGATCGCTATGTCAGCGGACGGGCCGCCGCAACCGGCGCGGCACCTCTACCGCCCTTCATTAGCTATTCTAATGTAAAACATCAGTCAGATAGAGCGCCTAAAGGAAAAGCTCCGCTGCGGCATCCATAATCGCATCGGCATCAAGCCGGTAGCGATGATAGAGATCGGGCAGATCGCCCGTTTGGCCAAAACTGTCGATGCCCAGCGGGCTGACGCGCATGCCCTTCACGCCACCAAGCCAGGATAGGGCGCCCGGCGATCCGTCAATAACCGTGACAAGTCCCGCGCTCGGCGACAAGACCGAGAGCAAGTCTTCCACATGGCTTTGCGGCCGCTTGCCATCGGTCCAGCGGCTTGCGTGACGCGCCGACCATTCGCGGTGCAGCAGATCCGGTGATGTGACGTTCAAAAGTCCGATCCCGGGCACATCGTCGACCAACTGCTCCCAAGCGTGGAGCACTTCTGGCGCAATGGCTCCGGTAAAGACGATGGCCGCATCCGCATTCGGCCCGGGCTGTTTCAGCCAATAGCCGCCCTTCAGCGCATCCGCCTCCCAAGCATCATCTGCGCGCGCCATCTGCGGAATGACGCGGGTGCTGAGGCGGATATAGACCGAACTGCCGTCCGGCTGCTGCATGTAATCGAAAGCCCACCGCATCATGAGCGCGACTTCATCGGCCCAAGCGGGTTCAAAATAAGCAAGATTGGGCTGGCCCATGCCGATGAGCGGCGTGTTGATGGACTGGTGCGCGCCGCCTTCTGGCCCAAGCGTCAGGCCGGATGGCGTGCCGACCAGCAGGAAGCGGGCGTCTGAATAGCAGCCATAGTTTAGGGCATCGAGACCGCGCGCGATAAACGGATCATAGACGGTCCCCACCGGGATCAACCGCGTCCCAAAATGCGGACCCGCAAGCCCAAGCGACGTCATGGCGAGGAAGAAGTTGTTCTCCGCAATGCCAAGTTCGATGTGCTGCCCTGCGGCATGGCCATCCCATTTTTGGGCGGACGGGATTTTGGCCGCACGGAACACATCGACCATCTCCGCGCGGCGGAACAGCCCGCGCTGGTTGACGAAGGCGCCAAGGTTCGTCGTCTGCGTCACGTCCGGTGCCGTGGTGACGATGCGGTCCGCCAAGGGTTCGTCGGACTTGGCCAGTTCGAGCAAGACATTGCCAAAGGCAGCCTGCGTGGACTGGGCGTCGGACGCCGGAAAGGCCAAGCGTACGGGGACCGGGATGGTCGGCGCTTCCACCTCAGGCGCTTTGACCGCCAAGGCGCTGCTGGACACAAACTCTTTCAGGCGCGAGGCCTGATTATCTCCAAGGCCGCCATAAGGCTCCCATTCATCCCCCACAGGGATGGCAAGGCTTTGGCGCAACTGATCAATCTGCCCCGGGTTCATCATGCCGGAATGATTGTCCTTATGCCCGGCCAGCGGCAGGCCATGGCCCTTCACCGTATAGGCGATGAACAAAGTCGGCAGTTCATCCTGCGCACTGTCAAACGCGTCGATCAGGCTTTCGACGCAATGACCGCCCAAATTGGTCATCAGCGTGGCCAGGCCGTCATCATCAAAGCTGTCGAGCAGCGCGCGGACCTTTGCCGTGCCGCCAATGTCCGCCATCAAACGCTGCCGCCATGCGGCCCCGCCCTGATAGGTGAGCGCGGCAAATTCCGCATTGGGGCAATTGTCGATCCAGTCGGCAATCGCCTGCCCACCGGGCTGGGCGAACACTTTGCGTTGAAGCTTGCCGTGCTTGAGCGTGATGACACGCCAGCCACAGGTTTCGAAGATATCGTCGAAGCGGCGGAACATCCGGTCGGCCGTCGTGCTGTCCAACGACTGCCGGTTATAATCGACCACCCACCAGCAGTTGCGGATGTCGTGCTTATAGCCCTCGATCAGGCATTCGTAGATGTTGCCTTCATCGAGTTCCGCATCGCCCATCAGAGCAATCATGCGCCCAGCGTCCTGCTCGTCCATCTGGCCATGCGCGATCAGATAGTCCTGAACGAGGCTGGAAAAGGCGGTGATGGCGACACCGAGACCAACGGACCCCGTCGAGAAATCAACGGGGATTTTGTCCTTGGTCCGCGAAGGATAGCTCTGCGCGCCGCCGAGCGCCCGAAAGCGCTGCAACTGCTCCAGCGACTGGTTGCCCAAAAGATAGTGGATCGCCTGAAGGACGGGGCCGGCATGCGGCTTTACTGCCACCTTGTCCTGCGGGCGCAGCGCGTGGAAATAAAGCGCGGACATGATCGCCGTCATCGAAGCGCAGCTGGCCTGATGCCCACCGACCTTTAGCCCATCACGCTTCTCACGGATGTGGTTGGCATTGTGCACCGTCCATGAAGAGAGCCAGCGCAGCCGGGTATCAAGTGCTTCTAAAGCGGAAACAACGTCCGTGCGGCTGTCCGCAGTCAGGGTAGGCATGGCCGGATCTCCGCGTGATGGTTCTTCCCGAATAGCGCTGATGGTCGGGACATGTCCTTGCGAATTCCGCTACCTTTCGGCACTGAATTGGCATAACCAGCCCAAGATAAACATATTTGGAGCAAATTATGCCAATTTTCTCTCCAGACCCGATTGATATCAAAATTCTGGAGGCCCTTCAGGCAAATGGGCGGATCACCAATCAGGAACTGGCAGATCAGGTGGGCCTTTCGCCAAGCCCGTGCCTGCGGCGCGTCCGGCATCTCGAGAGTGAGGGCGTCATCTCGCGCTATGTCGCTTTGGTGGACCCTGAGGCGCTTGACCTGAATGTCACGGCCTTCGTCCGCGTCCGGCTCGACCAGCAGGATGACCGCCATCTGGAAGCGTTTGAAGCAGCCATCGCCGGCTTTCCCGAGGTCATGGAATGCTATTTAATGACCGGCGAGTCCGACTATCAATTGCGCGTTCTCGTCCGGTCATTGACCCGCTTTGAGGAGTTTCTGCGCAACAGCCTGACGCGCGTCCCCGGCGTTGCCAATGTCACGACAAGTTTTGCCCTGCGCCCCGTCATTTACAAAACGGCGCTGCCAACGCTAGACACCTAGAAAGGGAAACAGGGGATAAAACATGTCTGAGGCGAGTCTGGTTGGATCGGTGCCACCCGCACCCAAGAACGAACTGAGCCGGACACTCAAATCCCGCCATGTTTCCATGATCACCTTTGGCGGCATCATCGGCGCCGGGCTGTTTGTCGGATCATCAACCGCCATCAGCACCATCGGCCCTGCTGCAGTGCTCAGCTACGCGTTGGCCGGTTTCCTCGTCCTGCTTGTCATGCGGATGATTTCTGAAATGGCCATGGCCATGCCGGGTGTTCAGACTTTTCCGGAATTCGCACGCGTGGGCGTGGGCGAATGGGCCGGCTTTCTGGTCGGCTGGCTCTACTGGTATTTCTGGGTTGTCGTGATCGCGATTGAGGCGATTGCCGGTGCGAAGATCATCAACGGCTGGTTTCCGCAATTTGAAGTCTGGGAAATTGGTGTCGTCCTGATGGCGTTATTGACTGCCGTCAATCTGATGTCCGCCAAATCCTATGGCGAGTTTGAATTCTGGTTTGCCTCGACCAAGGTCGTCGCCATCATCGTCTTCATTCTGGTGGCCGCCGCCTATGCGACGGGCGTCACCTCACCCTCCGGCCCTGTT
>CAJBSR010000472.1 GCA_903958285.1 uncultured Sphingomonadales bacterium | reverse complement strand
TGGTCGGAGTCACGGGAAACCCCGGCCAATCCAACTACGCCGCCTCTAAGGCCGGCATCATCGGCATGTCGAAAAGCCTCGCCCAAGAACTGGCAAGCCGCAATGTGACGGTGAACTGCATTGCGCCCGGCTTCATCTCTTCCGCGATGACAGATGTGCTGCCCGACGCCCAGAAAGAGGCGCTCAATGCCCGTATTCCCGCAGGCCATATGGGCGAAGGCGCGGACATTGCAGCGGCTGCTGTCTACCTTGCGAGCCGGGAAGCCGGTTATGTGACGGGTCAGACCCTGCACGTAAATGGCGGGATGGCGATGATCTGAAGCCGAAATGGCGCGACAGGTGCCATAGGGCTTGCATCCCCAAACGCGGCCTATTAGGGCTGCACGAGAAATATTGCTCACACATGAATGAGAAGGGTTATCCATGAGCGACACCGCTGACCGCGTAAAGAAGATCGTCGTCGAGCACCTCGGCGTTGAAGCCGATAAGGTGACCGAAGAAGCGAGCTTTATTGACGATTTGGGCGCGGACAGCCTCGACATCGTCGAGCTCGTCATGGCGTTTGAAGAAGAATTCGGCGTTGAAATCCCTGATGATGCTGCCGAAAAGATTTCGACCGTCAAGGACGCGATTGCTTACATCGACAGCAACAAGGGCTGATCGAAAAGGCGCCATCGCCTTGAAAGAATCGCTGATATCGAAGACGGTTTCCGGCCTGTTCGGGAGCCGTTTTTGATTCTGGAAAAGTGGAGCCGCATATGCGCCGTGTCGTCGTAACTGGTCTGGGACTTGTCACCCCCTTGGGTGCGGATGTTGAAACCGTCTGGGCCAATCTGATCGCCGGAAAATCCGGAGCCGGAAAAATCACGCGTTTCGACGCGTCGGACCAGAAGTGCCACATCGCCTGCGAAGTGAAGCCCAAGGATCACCCCTGGGGCTTTGATCCAGACAAGCGCGTTGATCACAAGGTCCAGCGCCAAGTCGATCCCTTCATCATCTATGGCATCGATGCCGCAGGGCAGGCCATGGAAGATGCCGGTCTGCTGGATATGGACGATGATCTGAAGACGCGCACGGGCTGCTCCATCGGCTCGGGCATTGGCGGCCTTCCGGGCATTGAAAGCGAATCGATCGTCCTTCACGAAAAGGGCCCCGGCCGCGTTTCGCCGCATTTCGTCCACGGACGCCTGATCAACCTGATCTCGGGCCAAGTCAGCATCAAATACGGCCTGATGGGGCCGAACCATGCGGTTGTCACCGCCTGTTCAACCGGCGCGCACTCAATTGGCGACGCCGCGCGGATGATCAAGGATGGCGATGCGGACATCATGCTGGCGGGTGGTGCCGAAGGCACGATCAACCCACTGGGCGTGGCTGGATTTGCGCAAGCCCGCGCACTCAACTGCAGCTTCAATGACCGCCCCGAACAGGCCAGCCGTCCCTATGACAAGGACCGCGATGGCTTTGTGATGGGCGAAGGCGCGGGCGTGCTGGTGCTCGAAGAATATGAACACGCCAAGGCGCGTGGGGCCAAGATTTACGCTGAAGTCGTCGGCTACGGCCTGTCGGGCGATGCCTATCACGTCACAGCCCCACACCCGGAAGGCAAGGGTGCGGAACTCGCCATGCGCATGGCGATGCGGAAGGCCGGCATGGAGCCGGGCGATATCGACTATGTGAACGCCCCCGGCACCTCGACCATGGCGGACACGATCGAGCTGGGCGCCGTCAAACGCGTGCTGGGCGATGATCTGGGCGGTGCATCGATGAGCAGCACCAAATCCGCCATCGGCCACCTGTTGGGCGGCGCAGGCGCCGTTGAAGCGATCTTCTGCATCCTCGCCATCCGCGACCAGATCGTGCCGCCGACGCTCAACCTCGACAATCCCGATGAAGGGACAGAGGGTGTTGATCTGGTGCCGCATGTCGCCAAAAAGCGTCAGGTGCGTGCCATCCTCAACAACAGCTTCGGCTTTGGCGGCACCAACGCCAGCCTTGTGATGAAGGCTGTTTAATCGGGGCAACTCGCTTGACCGGAGTATCGGGATGAATCGCCTCCTGCCACTGCTCCTTGCCCTTCTCCTCGCCGCCTGCGGGGGGCGGGCGGGCGAGGACGTCTCCGTCGTCATCCAGCCGGGTTCCAGCCTGCGGTCAGCCGCCACGGCCTTGGAAGAAGCAGGCGCCGTCGAGTCGGCCTCAGGCTTCCTCAACTATGCCCGCGTATTCGGTTCAGACGAGCCAATCAAACCCGGCGAATATGCGATCAAGAAAGGCATGTCCGAAGGCGAGATTCTCAGCCTGTTACAGGAGGGCAAGACACTCCAGCGCTTTGTGACTGTCACACCGGGTATGCCGTCGATCATGGTCTATGAACGGCTGAAGGCCGCGCCCTTTTTGACTGGCGATGTCGAAGTGCCCGCCGAAGGGTCAGTCCTGCCGGACAGCTACGCCTACACACGCGGCGAAAAGCGCAGTGCTGTTCTGGAGCGGATGCAGCTGGCGATGACACGGACACTGGCCAAACTCTGGGCTGAACGCTCTGCAGCAACGGTGGTGAACAGCCCGCAGGACGCCATCATCCTTGCCGGGATTGTGGAGAAGGAAACCGGCAAAGCGTCCGAACGCCGGACTGTGGCAGGCGTATACTCCAACCGTTTGAAAACCGGCATGCGGCTTCAGGCGGACCCGACGGTGATTTATCCGGTCACCAAAGGCAAACCGCTGGGCCGCCGCATCCTGCGATCAGAATTGCAGGCCGATAACGGGTATAACACTTATGCCCGCGCGGGACTTCCCGCAGGGCCCATCACTAATCCGGGTAAGGAGGCGATTGCCGCCGTCCTCAACCCCGCACCCACCCGCTACGTCTATTTCGTGGCTGATGGCACAGGCGGCCATGTGTTCGCCGAGACACTGGCCGAGCACAATGCGAACGTCGAAAAATGGTACGCTATCCGGAAATCGCGCGGCGAAATGTAGCTATTCGCCGACGGGGTGGACAGGCCCGCCCGGAGGCCCTTTTGGTGGCTTCAACAAAAGGATGAGCGGCATGAAGGCGACAAGCAGGATCATCATGAACTGGAAGTTGTCGAGATAGGCGATCATCGCCGCCTGACGGGTGACCTCCCCGTTGAGGGTCGCCAGCGCCGCCTCCCCAAGGCCCTGAAGCCGGTCGCTCGTTGACGGGTCGACAACGGCCATGGATGAGGACGTGACGTGCGAAGCGATATCCTCATGGCTGGTCTGCATGTTGCGCGTATAGAGCGTCGTCATGATCGAGATACCGATGCTGCTGCCGATGCTGCGGACGAGATAGAGCAGACTAGACCCGTCTGTTCGGTGCTTCATCGACAGCGTAGCGAAGGCCAGCTGGTTCATTGGGATGAACACAAATCCCATGCCGAAGCCCTGCAAGAGCCCCGTGTAGAAAACTGGCTTCCAGTCCATCATCAGTCCCCATTGGGTCATTTCCCAAAGTGACGCGATGGTGATGACGAAGCCGACACCGACCGTGATCCGCGCATCGACCTTTCCTGCAAGTCGCGTCGCAATCTGCATCGCGACAAGGATGCCGATGCCACGCGGGGCCAGCAGCATGCCGGTGTCGAACACGGTGTAGCCGAACAAAGTCTGGAGCATCGGCGGCAACAGCGCGAAGACGCCAAACATCATGATGCCAATTACCACCATGAAAAGCAGGGAGGTCACAAAGTTGCGGTCCGTCACCAGTTCGGGGTCAAACATCGGCTTTTTGGTGGTGGCCTGATGGACGAAGAATATCCAGAGTGCGGAAATAGCTATCATTGCTTCGATGCGAATTTCCCAGCTTTCAAACCAATCTTCATGCTGACCGCGGTCGAGCATGAGTTGGAGTGTCGCCACACCGAGAGCCAAAGCGGCAAAACCGAGACCATCAAAATAGCGCTTGTTGATCGGGCGGCTGGGCAGCAACCACAACAGGATCGCGACCGTCGGGATGCCGATCGGCAGGTTGATATAGAACACCCAACGCCAGTTATAGCTTTCGGTCAGCCAGCCGCCGATCATCGGTCCAAAGATCGGCGCCACCATGACGCCCATACCCCACATGGCCATGGCCTTGGGGGCGTCCTCGGGTCGGTTAATGTCGAGCAGAATAGACTGAGACAGCGGCGCCATAAAGGCTGCGCACACGCCCTGCAAAATCCGGAAGATGACCATTTCTGTAAGATTGACCGAAATGCCACAGAGCATTGAGGTGACAATGAACCCGATGGTAGACAAAATGAACAATCGACGGGAGCCCACCCTGTCTGCCAACCACCCCGTCATCGGCATGACGATAGCGCCAGCCACAATATAGCTGGTCAGCACCCAGGTGACGCTGTCCTGCGTGGCACCTAGGCTGGACTGCATGTGCGGAATGGCGACATTAGCAATCGTCGAATCCAGAATTTGGATCATCGCCGCGCCCATGATGGCGAGGGTCAGGAGCCCTTTGTTCCTGACAGCAAGATGGGGCGTTCCCTGCGCAGGTGCAGCGGTAGCCAAGGGATCAGCGACTACTTGTATCGATACGGACCTGCGTCGACAAACCGGCGATCAACGGGCGCGCTGGCTTTGTGTCTATCGCAATCCGCACGGGGACACGCTGGGTGACCTTCACCCAATTGCCGTTCGCATTCTGGGCGGGCAACACTGAAAATTCAGATCCTGTGCCTGCCCCGATGCTCGCGACGCGGCCTTTCAGCTTGAGTTTAGGATAAGCGTCAAACGTCAATTCAGCCGATTGCCCGACGCGCATATTGTTCAGGTCGGTTTCTTTGAAATTGACCTCAATCCAAGTTCCCGCGGTTGAAACAATCGTCACGGCAGGCAGGCCGGACACCATCATCTGGCCGA
>CAJBSR010000471.1 GCA_903958285.1 uncultured Sphingomonadales bacterium | reverse complement strand
GACGCCGATGACCTTTGCACCCTTGGCGGACAATTGCGTGATCAGATCCGCCAGAAACCCGCGATCGACCGGAGAACGATAGGGAAAGGCGGTCAACGTATCTTCGTTGATCGCCACAACGACGACATCCTTCGATGGCTCCATCGGCTTCTGCATGGCCGCAACGCGGATATCGGCCATCTTGTTTTCAAGATTGGTAAGCGGGGAGAAGTATCGCACCGCACATACGGCCATCACCGCCGCCAAAAGGGCGATCAGGACCGCAGACAATGCTTGTTTTTGCGCCTTGCTCATTCAGGAGTCCTTAAAGAAAGCGCCGGTTGGGATTGGGCCTGATCGAGATCCTTCTGGATCAAGCGAAAATAGGCATCCGCCTGCTGCACGCAGGCCTTTTCCAGCATCCATGAGCTGAGCACCAACGGGTCCGTCACATCCTTCGGGATCATGTTGATGCTAATGGCGTTATCCTGCCCGGGAACGGCGATCAGGAAGGTTTTAACGCCATCCAGCTTGGCAAGGTCAGGCGCAACCATGCGGTCCTGCCCTGCAACCCAGGCAAAATCGGCCCGCCAGGACCGGTCAATCGGATAGACGGTGAACGGGGTTTGCTCGGCGGCATCGGGACGCCACCAGACAGGGCGCTCGCCCTCCCGAATACAGCGTGCACCCGGGCGGGAAATATCAATCAGCCAAGGATCCGGCAGAGGCGCTGCATTGGCACCTGCGCGCACGGCCCCGACTTGGCTTGCCCGGTCGTTTCTAGTGGAAATAAGTGCTGCGAGCGCCGCGCGCGGGTTCTGCGTCCCACCGCCGCCGCCCTTTGCAATCACGCCAGCGTAAACCCCGCGTAGCGTCACAGCGCGGCCATCCGCACCGATGATCGTCACCCGCTCCCCATCTTTCAACTGGATTTTTGCCGCGCTGTCGACGCGCATGCCAGGACGTAGCCCTCCACCACGTGCTTCAACGACGGTCATAGGAGCCGCAAAACAGGCTTGGGTAGTCAGGATGCAGCTGACCGCAAATGTCAAAGTGGTGCGGACCCCTCTCATTGCCGCACCCCTTCTGAGAGCGGCGTGGTGAGACCATCCCCCATGACAACGAATGCCGCCCAGAAGAAGGGATGCGCCGTCGCCGGATTGTTGAAGAGCCGCGCTTGTGCCGCGCCTAAAGCCTCATCGACCGGCGTCGCCTTTGACGTGCCCATGACGTTGAACATTTCAGACATCAGCGCGCTGGTGGCAGCAGATGGCACCTGCCAATGACTGACCACCATGCTTCGCGCGCCGGCCTGAAAGAAGGCGGCAGCCAGACCAGAGAGAGATTCACCTCCATTGGCCTTGCCGGACCCGGCGGTATTGCACGCGGACAGCACGACGAGATCCGCCGGAATGGACAGGCTGGAAATCTCACTTGCATCCAGAAGCCCATCAAAGGCCGCCGTCTTGGGTGCGTCCTTCGGCGGTGTCAGCACAACACCGGGTTGCGCCTGACATTTGAGCTCACTTGGTAACAAACCGTGTGTCGCAAAATAGAGAATTCGATAATCGGCCAGATTGCGGTCACGGAACGCAGCCTCATTCGCTTGCGCGCCCAGCAGAACGTCTTTCTTGTCCGCCCTCAGGATCCGGGCGACTTCTCCAATTTCCCGCACCGTATCGGGCAGAGAAGAAAGGGAGCGGAGCAGTGATGCAGGCACGATGCCATTCGCGCCGCAATCATCCCCAAGCTTGACATTGACTGGCGCCACCTGGCGCACGGTGCTAGGCGAAGCCAGAACGGGATTGCCAAAGGCCAGCAGAGTGCGCGCGTGGGAACCTGTGAGGCGCGTCGCGCGGAGCGCGACGAAGCTGGCGATTGTCGGGCTGTAGGAAACGTTCAGATCCTTCACCAGCCAGTGCGCGCTGTTATACTGGTTGACCAGCGGTGGTCGGGTGACGAGCAACGCAAATGGCAAATTCGCCAATGGCCCCGATGGAACCACGATCAGCCGTTTGATTTGGGCCAAATCTCCAGTCAGCCCACCAAACAGGGTCGTGTACAAATCATGGGCGGCTTCCAAGTCAAAGTCGTTGACGCTTCTTCCCTGAATTTCCAGCCCGCGCCGCAGCCGCGCGACCGCCTCTTGCAGCGGCGCCTCCCCTGCCGGAATGGCGACGAGGGAGATGCCGTCCTTCGTCATCAACTGGGCGAAGGACCGGTCCCGCCCAATGACAAAGGACAGGAGCCCTTCATCCTGTCGCAGACGGCTACGTACGTCGTCCAGCTTTGGAACGACCACATCTGTCATTGATGCAAAGTTCGGAAACCGCTTGGCTAGATCAAGGCGGAGATCAGCAATCGCCTTCCCTTGAGCGGCAATGTCGGCTGAATATTGATCCTCAGCAGCGGCGCTCCGTTCCTGCACAAGCAGCGATTGTTCGGTCGCAAGTTGGACACGCAATTCCCGCTCTTTCTGGGTCGCGG
>CAJBSR010000470.1 GCA_903958285.1 uncultured Sphingomonadales bacterium | reverse complement strand
GGCCGCGGCCGGGTTCCAGATCCAGCGTCAGGGCGCCTGTTCCAAAATGCAGGTCGAGGTCGAGCAGCGATGTCGAACGCCGCTCTTTCTCAGCCAGCAGCCATG
Source organism: uncultured Sphingomonadales bacterium (assembly GCA_903958285.1). GTDB lineage: Bacteria > Pseudomonadota > Alphaproteobacteria > Sphingomonadales > Sphingomonadaceae > Aquisediminimonas. Next base: position 4,109 of record CAJBSR010000470.1, on the reverse strand, counting down.
CAATGGAGGTGGCCAGCGTGGACGCGCCCGATCCGCCGCGCGCGCCGATGATGGCGGTCATCAGGTGCGGACGTTCAATGGGGCCTTCGCCAGCCTTAGGTGCATGAAGAACGGCCTGAGCATGGGCGATGGCGTCTCGCAATTGGTCCGGGCTGAACGGCTTCAGAAGATAATCCTGAATGCCGCTGGCCAACAGGTCGCGGTACAAGCGCACGTCATTCACCTGGCCCGCCGCGATCACGACAGTGCCGGGCTCGCAGACTTCGGCCAGTGCGTTGATGTCGTTCAGCGGATCGCCGGACTCAGACAGGTCAACGAAAAGGATGTTCGGGCTTGCGGCGACCGAAAGTGTCTGGACGGCATTGCGAAGGCCGCCCTTATGGACCTTCTCAACCGCCCATCCCATTTCGACAATAACCGGACGGATGACGTCGGCTGCGTTGTCGTCACAAACGAAGGCAGCAAAAGGCTCGCGGTTCGCACCGCCACCGCCACGCGAAGGAGACCAGGGAGCGTTCATTAGTTCTTGGTTCCTTCCTTGATCAAGCCGCCGGCACCTGTCGACGGTGCATCACGATACGTCTTGACGGCCTTGCTGGAGGCCAGTGTGGACGCGACAGGGCTGCCGGAACGGCCGGAGACGAGGTCTTCTGGATTGGCGATCATCGCCGCCAAATTGCTATTGGTCGCGCAGCCATAATTGGATGAGGCATGGCCGGTCATATCGGGTTGTGAGGCACGGCTCCAGTCCGGGCAGCCTGGCACGCTGGCCTTGATGCGGCTTACCACGACGCGGACATTGCCCGGCGCGATCTCACCCGCTGTGAGCGGTGCGGTCTCTTCCAAAAGCAGGCCATAGCGTGCGGCGAGGGAGGCAACAGCCTCCCGCGTGGCCCGCGTGTCGCCCGCGCTGGTCGAGTCGACCGAAACGCGGTCGCCATAGGTGAGCTTCATGGCTTCGAACCAACCGGCAAGGCGCTGGAGCTCTGTCCGTTCCAGACCACCCTGACCGGCGACATCATAGACATAGTCTGTCCGCTGGACGACCGGCTGGTGAACGCTGCTCAGGCCCCGGTTTTCCGTGCCACAGGCAGAAACCGCCAGAGCGAGCCCAAGAAGGAGAGTGTGACGTGCCTTATACATGACCATTATTCCTTCCACCAATTAGTTGCCAAAGCCGGGAGCGGGCGTGTTCGCCGCTGCAGACTTACGAGATGCTTTCGATCCAGACGTTGGTGCCGGGAGCATGCCGCCAACAGACGGGGCTGCAGGCACGGTGACCGGATCCCCCATTGTCGGCTTCTTGGGTTGTTCTCCGGTCTTGCCGGTGAAGGTCTGACCCATGACGATGCGGTCAAAGTCACTCGGGGTGCGATAGCCGTCAGTCGGCAGCTTGATCTCACCTGCCGAAACTGGCTTCACTAGATAAGGCGTCACGACGATCACAAGTTCTGTTTCGTTCTTACGGAAGCCGTTTGAGCGGAACAGCGTACCAAGAACGGGCAGGTTGCCGAGACCCGGTGCACGGTCAATCGAGTTGTTCTGCGTGTTCTGCATCAGGCCACCGATCATGAAGCTCTGGCCGGAACCAAGCTCCACGGTCGTTTCGACGCGGCGGGTCGCGAGGGCTGGAACCTGAAAGCCGTTGATGACAACCGAGCCAGCCGATGTCAGCTGCGACACTTCCGGTCTAACGCGCATCGAGATGCGGCCATCAGACAGCACGGTTGGCGTGAAAGCCAGGCTAACACCATATTGCTTATACTCGATCGACACCTGACCTAGCGAGGTCGACAGCGGGATCGGGATTTCGCCACCCGCCAGGAAGCTCGCGGTTTCGCCCGAAAGCGCGGTCAGTGTCGGCTGGGCAAGCGTTGTTGCCATCCCGTCGGTTTCAGCAAGGTCGATCGCCGAAGCGAGGTCGAGACCCAGCAGGCGACCTGCAAGGCCGATGCTTGTCTTGCCGGCACCAAGCCCAAGTGACTTGAAGTCATAGGCGGTTCCGCCCTTGGCAATGAACTGACCGGTTGAAGGATCAAACGGCAGCGAGATCGAACCGCTCGGCAGGCCGAACAAGGAGGAGGCATCCAGCTTTGGGAGGCCCGACAGGTCCTGCGTGCCGATGGAACCAAAGTTGCGGCCTTGGGAAATGCCCATCAGAAAGCCACCGGTGGTATCGCGCGACAACAGGTTGACGCCGAATTCCTTAACCAGCTGGCGATTCACTTCCGCAATCTTCACCTGCAGGTTGACCTGAAGTGGGGTTGCCGTCTTCGTGCGGTTCACGACTTCAATGTCATTGCCAACAAAGGCACGTGCAAGACGTTCAGCCTCAGCCCCGTCTTCAGGCGACGCCACGGTGCCGGTCAGCAGGACCAGTCCGTTCATCGTCGTTGCCTTGATGTCGGCTTCCGGCATGGCGAGGTTCAGCATCTCGTCAATCGAGTTGACGTTGGCACCGACGCGGACGTTGGCGGAATAGACAACCTTGCCGGCCGCGGTCGTTGCAAACACCGTCGATTCGCCGCTCGCCTTACCCAGAATGTAAAGCTGACGCGGAGAGCGGACTTGGACGTCTGCAACGTCCTGATTGGAAATCAAGACATCCGAGATGGGGACAGGAAGCGTGACAAGCTGGCCACGGCCCTTGGAGAGCGAAATCTCCGTCGAGGCGCGTTGCGTGACAGGTGCGCTCGAACCCGACACCTGGACGGCGCGTACGGTTGGTCGCTTGGGTGCGGCAGCCGGGGCGGATGTCGTCACGAGGGCCACTGAGATGGCGCTCGCCGCGAGGAGCGCTTTGCGCCCGAAATTGGTGTTGGTGCTCATGTTACTTGCCCCCAAACGTGACTTCTGTGGGTGTCGAACTGCGCCAGACTTTGACAACCGGACCGCGGTTTGCAGGATCGACAGATGCTCCGGCCGTCGGCGTGCCGCCGTTGGATGAAGCTGTGCTGGTCTGGGCACGCGGAACCGAACGACGCTGGAAACGTGACACGTCGGCACCCGTCACAAAGGTCGGGTCAGTATCGACCGGACGCGATGCGATGGCGAGCAGCATCTGCTTTTCCGTCTTCGGGTCAGCGCCTTCGGGAACCCGCACGTCGCCAGATGCAATCGCACGTTCCAGTTCCGACGCATTGTCGGCGATGGAGCGCAAGGACAGCGAGAGCTGACCGATCGACTGGGCCACGGCAATCTTCTCTGCGATGCGCGGCGTGACTTCGAGGGTCACGTTGGACGATACCTTCACTTCAGTGTTGCCGTCCTTGTCTTCCGAAACAGTCCGTTGGTCCGTTGCCAGAACGCGGACGTTGCGAATGATCGTTTCAGAGGCGCGCAGGGCCGGGCCGTCACTGCCGTCCACCGACTGTGTCAGCACCATATCGACGCGGTCACCCGGGAAAACGAAGCCGGCAACGCCGCTTTGCGCCGATACAGAAACGGTCACGGCACGCATGCCTGGTCCGAGTGCTGCTGCGAGGAAGCCGCGGTCACCCGATTTGACGAGTGCACCTTGCGTGATCGGCTGGCCTGCAGAGATTGCGTTGCGAACCACCGTGCCGTGCAGCTGGTTGAGATCGACGTTCTGACCCTCAACGAAATAGGCGTTCTCCACCAATTCCTTGGGCCAGGGCTGATAGCGGAAGCTGTCAGGACCGATGATGGTGCCAACGGGTAAGGCGCGCGTTGCGACCAAAATCTTTGGCCCAACCGGCTGCGGCGCAGCTGCGGCTTGCACCTGCGGTGCCGGAGACCCCGCAAACATGTTCTTCGCCATAAAGGCTGTGACACCCGCTATGATGAGCGCCCCAACCAGGAGTGCGATTTTCTTAGGATCCATGACGCGCATTCCCCTTGCCGCGTGGGTTAATCTTCAAGGTAAGAGTGATCACCCAAAATGGTTAAGATATCGTTCGTGAATGGCCCAAATGCCCGCCACCGAAATGGCGACCCCATATGGAACCTCAATATTTTTGCCGGATTTCCGGGCCTTTTCGCGTGCCCACATGCCTATCGTTATGATCCCGCCGATAATCGACATAACCATCAAGAGCTGCAGGAAAGCGATTGCCGGGAACCAGAGTGCGAGTGCAGCGATCAGTTTG
>CAJBSR010000469.1 GCA_903958285.1 uncultured Sphingomonadales bacterium | reverse complement strand
GCGCATCTCCGGCTGTGGCGTTCTTTCGGCCATTCCCAATGCCGACGGTGTGATGGCGGATCTGGGGGGCGGCAGTCTTGATCTGTCCCGCCTTGAGCACCGTGATGTGACACAGACGGGGTCCATCCCCATCGGCGCTATCCGCGCGCGTGCCCTCACTGAGGAGGGCGATGGCGCGCTGGAGGCGGCGCTGCATAAGGGCATGAAGCCGCTCAGCTGGTTGACGCAATGTGAGGGACGCCCGCTCTATCTCGTCGGCGGCCCATGGCGGGCTTTGGCACGCGTGCATATGCATACCCATCGATACCCCTTGCCGGTTCTGGCCCGATACCGGATTGCCACCAGTGATGCACCGCTCTTGGCAGAGGCGATCAGCGGGATGACGACCGCTGCGCTCAAGTCCATCCCTGAAATGCCCAGCGCGCGTGTGCCGTTGCTGCATGCCACGGCCCAGCTTTTGAATGTGCTTTCGGCCTCGCTGAAACCGTCAACCTTTGTGATCTGCCCTTATGGATTGCGGGAAGGCCTTATGTACGATGCGCTGTCCCCGGCCGAACAGGCGCTCGATCCGCTGACCGAAGGCGTTGCCTTTGCCACGGCGGACCATCAGCAGCCGCCGGGCTTTGGCAATGCCATGGCGCATTGGCTGGACCAGATGTTCGACAAAGAGGCAGAGTCGCTGCGCCGGTTGCGTCGCGCCGTCTGCCAGATTGCAGGCGTCGGCTGGTCCAGCACGCCGGGCTTCCGCGCGCTGACCGGTGAAGAAATGGCGCTGCATGGCAACTGGATCGGCATCACGGCGGCCGAACGCGCGATGATGGCGATGGCGCTGCATGTCGGGCTTGGCGGGGATCTGGAGGTGCCCTCCGGGTTGAAGCCATTGGCCGATCCCTTGCAGCTTGAAACCGGCCGAAATTGGGGCCTTGCCATCCGCGTTGCGGATCGTCTGGCCGGAGGGTCTGCCGAGATTCTGGCAGCAAGCCGGCCGGAGATTTCAGGCGACGCGCTGACGCTGCATCTGGAGTTTGCCCATGCCGCACTGGATGAACCGACATTACGCCGCCGCCTGCAACGGCTGGTGGCAGGGCTTGGCCTGCAAAGCGGCGGTGTCCAGATCGCCTAGCTTTTGACGTCCCAGGCGACCGTGTGGCGCTCCCGGGAAACCGACAGGGCATAATCCGGACCGCGATAGTGCACGGTGCCGGTTGCGGGGTTTTCCCATTGGGCAGCGGTCATCGCATGGCCCTCGGCGTCCTGCCAGTCGCCATCCTGTGGGAAGGCGGTGCAGCGCGCCTGTTGGGCTGACCGCTTCGCCGCGAGGTCTGCGACGTAATCTTCAAGTGCTACGTCGCGTCGTTCCCAGTCGACCCAGCCAATCGCGTTGTCCTGCGCATAGGCATTGTTGTTGCCCATCTGGCTGCGCCCGAATTCGTCGCCTGCCGTCAGCAGGATGGTTCCGGTCGAGGCGAAGAGTGTGGCCAGCATCGCGCGGACATCGGCATCGCGCCGGGCGCGGATAGCGGCATCATCGGTTGGGCCTTCGACACCGCAATTCCAGCTGAAATTTTCAGAATGACCATCGCGATTGTCTTCGCCATTCGCGTCATTGTGGCGCGCGGCATAGGCGACTGTATCGGCCAGCGTGAATCCATCATGCGCGGCGAGAAAATTGACGGTGCGGGTGGCTGGGCCAAACACATCCGATGATCCGGCGATGCGTGTGACGACATCCCCAATGCTGCCATCGCCCCGCCAGAAGCGGCGGACGTCATCGCGGAACCGGTCATTCCATTCGAGCCAGTTCTTAGGAAAGGCCCCAAGCTGATATCCGCCGGGACCGCAATCCCAAGGCTCAGCAATCATCACGCGGTCGGCGAGGATCGGGTCTGCGGTGATCTCGGCAAAGATTGGCGCGTCGGCGGCAAAGCCCGGCCCGCGCGCGAGGATGGTCGCCAGATCGAAGCGGAAGCCGTCGACACCGCAGCTCGTCACGAAATGCCGCAAGGCATCGCGCGTCAGGCGGCGGACATAGGGGTTGCCAAAGTCGAGCGTGTTGCCGCAGCCGGTATCGTTGATAAGTGTGCCGTCGGCCGCATGGGCATAGGCTGCATCGTCGAGTCCGCGCAGCGACAAGACGCCGCCATGGATGTCGCTTTCGCCCGTGTGGTTGAAGACGAGATCGAGGATCACGCCGATCCCCTCGGCATGGAGCGCGGCGACCGTCTGGCGGAGTTCTTCAACACCACCGGGGCAAGGGCCGGGGTCGAGCGCCATCATCGCGACGGGGTTGTACCCCCAGGCGTTCGATAGGCCGAGCGGGGGCAAATGCCGTTCGTCAATCCAGGCGACAATGGGCATCAGCTCCACCGCGCCAACGCCCAGCTTCTTCAGATGTGCGATCACACTCGGATGGGCGAGGGCGGCCACGGTGCCGCGCAAAGTTTCCGGCACGTCGGGGTGCAGCATCGTGAAGCCGCGCACATTTATCTCGTAGATCAGGTCGCCGGGCTGGAAGTGGGGTGGCGTTGGATCGGGCTTGGGGGAAGGGACAGGGACGATCGCGCGCGGCACAATGGGTGCTGTGTCCACGCCGAAAGTGGCAAGGTCCGGACGCTGTACAAAGCGCCGGTCGAGTTCGATAGCATAGGGGTCGACGAGTAGTTTGGCGGGGTCGAACCACAGCCCCTGTTCGGGGGACCAGATGCCGTCGGCACGGTAGCCGTAAGGTTGGCCGGAAAGATCACGGGCGATTTCGGCGATCCAATCCTCACCCTCGCGTGCCATCGGCAGGCGCTGTTCGCCCGCGCCCTCAAACAGGCAGAGCCAAAGCGCTTCGGCCTTGGGCGCGCGGACGCGAAACGTCGTCCTGCCGCCGGAAACCGTCGCGCCGTATTCTTGCGTCACGTCACCACATCAGGCGCGGTGCGGCCCGTATGGCGGGTGATGCCCGCAATGGCGTCCGCCGCTGCAATCAGCTCAGCCAGCATGTCGGGCGTGGCTTCGGCCAGACACCCGCCCACAGGCTCATAACGTTCCAGATAGACGCGCAATGTCGCGCCTTCCGTGCCGGTGCCGGACAGGCGGAAGACGACACGTGACCCGCCGACGAACAAAATCCGCAGCCCCTGATTGTGGCTGACCGAGCCGTCGACGGGATCAGCATAGGAGAAGCTATCGGCCATCTCGATCACAAGTGGACCGAAGGTTTTGCCGGGCAGGTTCGGCAAAGCGGCGTTCAGCTCTTCCATCAACACGTTGGCGGCTTCGGTCGGCAGCGCCTCATAATCATGGCGCGCATAATAGTTTCGTCCAAAGCGCGCCCAATGCTCAGCCGCCAGATCAGCGACCGGCATTTTCCGCACGGTAAGGATGTTGAGCCACAGCAGCACGGCCCAAAGCCCGTCCTTTTCGCGGACATGGTCAGATCCTGTGCCCGCGCTTTCTTCGCCGCAGATGGTCGCCATCCCGGCATCAAGCAGATTGCCGAAGAACTTCCAGCCGGTGGGGGTTTCATAGGCCGGGATGCCGAGAGCGTCGGCCACGCGATCGGCGGCGGCACTTGTTGGCATGGAGCGGGCAATGCCCTTGAGGCCGCCCGCATAGCCGGGCGCCAGATGCGCATTCGCCGCCAGCATGGCCAGCGAGTCCGATGGCGTCACGAAGCAGCCCTGCCCAATGATGAGGTTGCGGTCCCCGTCGCCGTCGGACGCCGCGCCGAAATCAGGCGCCTCTGCTGACATCATCAGATCATAGAGCGCTTTGGCATGGACAAGATTGGGGTCAGGGTGATGCCCTCCAAAATCCTCCAGCGGCACGCCGTTGCGGACGGTGCCGGGGGCAAAGCCCAAACGCCGTTCCAAGATCTCAGTTGCATAGGGTCCGGTCACGGCGTGCATCGCGTCAAACGCCATGGTGTAGCCCGATTGGACAGTGGCGCGGATCGTGTCGAAATCGAACAGGCTTTCCATCAGCGCGGCATAGTCTGCGACCGGGTCGATCACCGCCACGGTGAGGCCGCCGATCTGCGTTTCGCCAATGACATCCAGATCAATATCGGGCGCGTCAACATCCAGCCAGCGGTCGATGCTTGTCGTCCGCGCATAGATGGCCTCGGTCACGACTTCCGGTGCAGGCCCGCCATTTGCGATATTATACTTGATGCCGAAATCTTCGTCCGGCCCGCCAGGGTTGTGGCTGGCCGACAGGATCAGCCCGCCGCTCGCGCCATATTTGCGGATGACATGGCTGGCCGCAGGCGTGGAGAGGATGCCACCTTGGCCCACCAACACGCGGGCATAGCCATTGGCAGCCGCCATGCGGATCGCCTGTTGAATGACCGTCCGATTGTAGAAACGCCCGTCGCCACCCAGCACCAGCGTCGCGCCTTCAGGACGCGGGACGACATCGAACACTGATTGGATGAAGTTTTCCGCATAGCCCGGTTGCGCGAAAACACGCACCTTCTTGCGCAGGCCGGATGTGCCGGGCTTTTGTCCATCAAAAGGGGTGGTCGCGTGGGTCTGGATTGTCATCACGTCGCTGTCAGGTCCTTGTAGAGATCGGCATAGGCAGCACCACTGCGGGCCCAGCTGAAGTCTGCGTTCATGCCGTTGCGCTGTATCGTGGTCCAGAGGTTGCGGTCCTGATACAAGTGAACGGCGCGGGAAATGGCGTCGGCGAGCAGGGCATAGGTGACGCCAGTGAAGTGGATGCCAGTGGCGGCGTCCGCCTCAAGGGCGGCGAGATTGGCGTCGATGATGGTATCGGCCAGCCCGCCGGTCCGCGCGACGACGGGCACGCAGCCATAGGCCAGCCCATAAAGTTGTGTGAGGCCGCACGGCTCAAAGCGGCTCGGCACGAGGATCGCGTCGCCGCCGGCCTGCATCCGGTGCGACAGTGCCTCATCATAACCGATGCGGATGCCGACCTTTCCGGGGTGGCGTGTGGCGGCATGGTGCAACGCCTCGGCAATGGTCGCGTCGCCGCTGCCAAGGAGCGCGAGGCGTCCGCCGATACCGACCAGATGGTCGATCACCTCAACGAGCACGTCCATACCCTTTTGCCAGGTCAGGCGGCTGATGACGATGAAGAGCGGGCCGTCGTCCCGGTCCAACCCGAATTCGGCTTCGAGCGCGCGCTTGTTTGCGGTGCGTTTGGACAGCGTCTTGGGGGTATAGGTTTGTGCGATATGTGGGTCCGCCTGCGGGTTCCAGTCGACGGTGTCGATGCCGTTGACGATCCCGCGCACGCGTCCCTCGCGGCTCTGGATCAGGCCTTCCAATCCCATGCCGAACTCCGCCTCGCGGATCTCTCGCGCATAGGTCGGGCTGACGGTTGTGATGGCGCTGGCCGCTTCCATGCCCGCTTTGAGGAAGCCGACGCCGCCATAGCTTTCCACGCCGTCGAGCGCCCACGCCTTTTTGGGCAGGCCAAGCTTTGCAAAGACGCTGGCGGGGAAATAGCCCTGAAACGCCATATTGTGGATCGTCATGACCGACGGCGGGATGACCACACCCTTGGGCGATGCGAAGCGCAGATAGGCGAGCGCCATCCCGGCCTGCCAGTCATGCGCATGGATCACATCAAACGCCTGCCCCTTCACTTGGCCCGCGGCGATGTCTGCTGCGGCGCGTCCGAATGCCGCAAAGCGCCGCCAATTGTCGGGCCAGTCCTTGCCCGATGCATCGCCATAAGGCCCGCCCTCACGCGCGAAATAGGCAGGCGCATCAAGGATGAGAAGCGGGTGGCCGTTGAGTTTGGCGGACAGCAGGCGGGCCGGTTCGCCGAGCAGTGCGTCAAAACTGTGCACCACCTTGGCGCGCTTGGCCGCGGCGATCACCGCCGGATAGCCGGGCAACAACGTCGTCACGCGCACGCCTTGTGCGTCCAGCGCTGCAGGCAAGGCCCCCACGACATCGGCGAGGCCACCGGTTTTGACCAGCGGCACCGCCTCTGACGCCACAGACAGGACGTGCAGACTCATGCGATCAGCTTATCAATCATCGGTTTGGTGATGAGGCACACGCCGCCCTCGGTCCGGCGGAACCGCTTGGCATCCAAGATCGGGTCTTCACCGACGACAAGGTTTTCGGGAATGCGCACACCGGAATCAATGATCACGCGGGAGAGGCGCGCCCCCCTGCCAATGTTGGAATAAGGCAGGATCACGCCTTCGCTCACGCTGGAGAAAGACCCCATTTTGACGCCGGTGAACAACAGGCTGCGATGCGCCATCGCGCCGGAGACGATGCAGTCCTGACTGATCAGCGACGAAATGGCATGGCCCCGCCGTCCTTCTTCATCATGGACGAATTTGGCGGGGGCGGCGACGACCTGATCGGTCCAGATGCGCCAGTCGCGGTCATACATGTTGAGTTTGGGGACAACGTCGGTGAGGTCCAGATTGGCCTCAAAATAAGCGTCGAGCGTGCCGACATCGCGCCAATACTCCTCAATCTCCTCGGCGGCACGGATGCAGCTGTCGGTGAATTTATGGGCGACGGCTTTGCCGTGCTTGACGATGTACGGAATGATGTCGCCACCGAAATCGCGGTTCGAGTCCGGCGTCTCGGCATCGCGGCGGAGTTCCTCGAACAGGAATTGCGTTTCGAAAACGTAGATGCCCATGGAGGCGAGCGACATGGACGGGTTGCCCGGCATGGCAGGCGGGTCCTTCGGCTTTTCCACAAAGTCGGTGATGACGCTGTTGTCGTCGACCGCCATCACGCCGAAGCCGCTGGCTTCCTTGCGGGGCACAACCATGCAGCCGACCGTCACGTCCGCGCCGGAATTGACGTGCTGCTGCAACATCAATTCATAATCCATTTTGTAGATGTGGTCGCCCGCAAGGACGACCATATATTTGGGCGCGTAGCTTTCGATGATGTCGATGTTCTGGAAGACGGCGTCGGCGGTGCCTTCATACCAGTGCATCTCATCAATGCGCTGCGACGCGGGCAGGATGTCGAAGCTTTCGTTCCGCTCGGGGCGCATGAAGTTCCAGGCGCGCTGCATGTGGCGGATCAGCGAATGCGCTTTGTACTGCGTGGCGACACCGATGCGACGGATGCCGGAATTGATCGCGTTTGAAAGGGCAAAATCAACGATGCGGCTCATTCCGCCGAAATAGACGGCAGGCTTTGCGCGCCGGTCGGTCAGTTCCATTAGGCGGCTGCCGCGGCCACCGGCGAGCACATAGGCCATGGCATCACGCGCCAGAGGTGACTGTCTTTTTACATCCATTACGCGCTCTCCCACCCCGCTTTTATCCAACAAATTCCAGCATGATCGTGGCCAGCGGCGGCAGGATGACATGCGCCCCGCCTTCCCGCGCTTCGACCGTACCCATATTGCCCTGACCCGTCCCGCCATAGACGGCGGCATCGGTGTTAATGATCTCACGCCACAGCCCGTCATGCGGCAGTGGCAGGCGATAATGGCCGTGTGGCAGCGGCGTCATATTGGCCACGATGGCCACGGGCGGTACGCCTGGCGCTTTGCGCAGCCATGCAAAGACGGAGGCAGCGGCGTCATTGACGACGAGCCATTCAAACCCGTCCGCCTCGCAATCGCGGGCATGGAGGGCGGGGTGCGCGGCATAGGCATGGTTGAGATCACGCATGAGTGCGCGGATGCCTTCATGCGCCGGCGCCTCAAGCAGATCCCAGTCGAGTGCGCGGTCCTCGCTCCATTCGCGGCGCTGGGCAAACTCCTGCCCCATGAAGAGCAGTTTCTTACCCGGATAGCCCCACATCAAGCCGTAATAGGCGCGCAGATTGGCAAATTTCTGCCAGTCGTCTCCGCTCATTTTGTTGAGCAGACTGCCCTTGCCGTGGACAACCTCATCATGGCTCAGCGGCAGAACAAAGTTTTCGGTGAACGCGTACATCAGGCCGAAGGTAATCTCATCATGATGGTGCATCCGGTGCACCGGATCGCGCGCCATATACTTCAGCGTGTCGTGCATGAAGCCCATGTTCCATTTGAAGCCAAAGCCCAAATTGGTCCGCGCTTCGCCCTCATGCGCGGGCAAAGTGACGCCCGGCCAGGCCGTGCTTTCTTCCGCCACTGTCATGATCCCGGGGGCGGCGGCATAAAGCGCGCGGTTCATCGCGCGGAGGAATTCGGCCGCTTCCCAATTCTCGCGCCCGCCTTCGCTATTGGGGATCCATTCACCTGCCTCACGGCTGTAATCTCGGTAGAGCATCGAAGCGACGGCATCCACGCGCAGCCCGTCGACATGATAGTGCTCGGCCCAGAACAAGGCGTTGTTGACGAGGAAGGACGCGACCTCGCGCCGCCCGAAATTGTAGATGGCGGTATTCCAATCGGGGTGGAAACCAAGCTTGGGGTCTTCATGCTCATAGAGCGCCGTGCCATCGAAATGGGAAAGGCCATGTTCGTCGGTCGGGAAGTGGGCGGGCACCCAATCAATCAGGACGGACAGGCCCGCCTGGTGTGCGCCATCCACGAAACGCGCAAAGCCTGCCGGATCGCCAAAGCGGGCGGACGGGGCATAAAGGCCCGTCGTCTGATAGCCCCAGGACGGGTCATAGGGATGTTCGGACACCGGCATGAACTCGATATGGGTAAAGCCCATGTCGACCGCGTAAGGGATGAGCCGTTCGGCCATCTCATCCCAGGGCAAGAACCAGTCGTTGGCATCGCGCTGCCAGGAGCCGGGATGGACTTCGTAAATCGACACCGGCACGCGGCGCGGATCGATCTGCGCCCAATGCGCGCGGTGCGCCGCATCACCCCAATCGGTTTTTCCGGTCCGCGCCGTGAGCGAGGCTGTCTTGGGCCGCAGTTCAGCGGCAAAGGCAAAAGGATCGGCCTTGAGCGGCAGAACAGTGCCGTCGGCGGCCACGATGTGGAATTTATACGCGCGACCAAGGCCAATATCGGGGATGAAGATTTCCCACACGCCCACATCATTGCGGCGGCGCATTGGGTGGCGGCGCGCATCCCAGTCATTAAAGTCCCCGACCAGAGCAACGCGCTGCGCATTGGGTGCCCACACGGCGAAGTGGATGCCGTCCGCGCCCTCATGCTGGATGAGATGCGCGCCCATCTTATCAAACAGCCGCAGGTGGGTGCCTTGATTGATAAGGAAATCATCGACCGGCCCGAGCACAGGGCCAAAGCTATAGGGGTCCGTCACCCACCATTCATGCCGGTTGGCGCGGCAGCGATATTTGACAGGTTTCGGCTTGCCGCGGATCTTGCCTTCAAACATCGGCGTGTCATCGACACGATTCAGACGGCCAAGCGACGTCCCGCGCAAGGTGAAGGCGCTGACTTCATCCGCACCGGGCAAGATAGCGCGCGCAAAGCTGCCGTCCGGCCCCTCATGCACCCCCAATAACGAAAAGGGATCGGCGTGGGTTCCGTTCAACAGTGCGGAAATGGCCTCTCCCGTTGGGTTCACAGCACCTTCCAAATGTCGCGCGCATATTCACCAATTGTCCGGTCGGATGAAAACCAGCCGACATTGGCAATGTTCTTGATAGCAGAGGTGCGCCATCCGGCGGGATCTGTCCAGCGCCGGTCAACATCGCGTTGTGCGGCGGCATAGCCGTCAAAGTCCGCGGCCAGCATGAACCAGTCGCTATCGTAAAGCCCGCCCATCAGCCCGGCATAACGGTGCGGATCATCGGGGGAGAACACGCCTGATGCAATGGCATCGATCGCCTGATTCAGTTCGCGCGACGCTTCGATGATCTCACGTGGGTTATAACCATTGGCGCGTTTCTCTGCGACTTCATCGGCAGTGAGGCCGAAGATGATGATGTTCTCATCACCGACCCGATCTTTAATTTCGATGTTGGCGCCGTCGAGCGTCCCGATGGTGAGCGCGCCGTTGAGTGCAAATTTCATATTGCCTGTGCCAGACGCTTCCATGCCGGCGGTCGAAATCTGTTCGGAGAGATCAGCGGCCGGAATGATCCGTTCGGCCAAGCTCACATTGTAATTGGGGACGAACACGACCTTGAGCAGCCCGCCGACAGTGGGGTCAGAGTTAACGCGCCGCGCAATGTCATTCGCCAGTTTGATGATGAGCTTTGCGTTGTGATAGCTCGCGGCCGCCTTGCCGCCGAAAATCTTGACGCGCGGCACCCAGTCCTTTTCCGGATGGCTGCGGATCTGGTCGTAAAGCGCGACCGTCTCAATGAGGTTGAGCAACTGGCGCTTATATTCATGGATGCGTTTGATCTGGACGTCGAACAGCGCGTCCGGGTCGAGCCGGATGCCGGTTAGGTCACGCAGATGGGAGGCCAGCGCGACCTTGTTAGCGCGCTTCACTAAGGCGATCCGCTCCCCAAGTGCGGCATCGCCGGCCAGCGCGTTCAAGTCTTCCAGTCTGTTGGTGTCGTCAAGGAAGCCTTCCCCAATCGCATCGCGCAACAGGCTGGTGAGGTCCGGATTGCACTGCTGCAACCAGCGGCGCGGGGTGACGCCATTGGTCTTGTTGTTGATCTTATTGGGGTAGAGTTTGTGCAGGTCTGAAAAGACCGTGGTCTTCATGAGATCGGTGTGGAGCGCGGCCACGCCGTTGACGCTATGGGCTCCGACAAAGGCAAGGTTCGCCATGCGCACGCGCCGGTCGCCACCTTCATCGATGAGCGAGATGGACGCGATGGCTGCATCATCCAGACCGTTGCGGCGGGCTTCTCGCAGCACGCGGCTGTTGATTGCATAGATGATCTGCATGTGGCGGGGCAGCAGCCGTTCAAACAATGGCAGCGGCCAGCTTTCCAGCGCTTCGGGCAGGAGCGTGTGGTTGGTATAGCCCACCGTCTTGCGCGTGACCTCCAGCGCCTCGCCAAATTCCAACCCATGATCATCAACGAGCAGGCGCATGATTTCTGCGACCGCTACCGCCGGGTGCGTGTCGTTCAGCTGGATCGCCGCATGGTCCGGCAAAGTGCGGACGTCGCCCTGATATTGGACGTGGCGCCGGATGATGTCCTGAATGGAAGCGGCGGTGAAGAAATACTCCTGCCGCAGCCGCAGCTCTTGGCCTGCCGGGCTTGAGTCGGCGGGATAAAGCACGCGCACCAGCGCATCGGCGCGCACCTGATTGGCGAGCGCCCCGATATGGTCGCCCGCATTGAAGGCATCGAGCTGCAGCGGGTCAAGCGCGGTGGCGGTCCACAGCCGCAGCGTGTTGACGCGCTTCCCGCGCCAGCCAACGACCGGTGTATCGACGGCGGTCGCTACGACATGTTCAGCCGGTATCCATTGCGCGCGATCATCATCGCTGACGACCTCTCCGCCAAAGCCGATGCGATAGGCGCTTTCGCGGCGTTCGAATTCCCAGGGGTTGCCATGGGCCAGCCATGTCTCGGGAAGCTCGACCTGCCAGCCATCCTTGATGCGCTGGCGGAACATGCCGTTCACATAGCGGATGCCATAGCCATAAGCCGGTATGTCGAGGCTCGCGAGGCTTTCCATGAAGCAGGCAGCGAGCCGCCCAAGCCCGCCATTGCCAAGCGCGGCATCAGGCTCCAGTTCTTCGAGATTGGCCAGATCCAGACCATGGTCGCGCAGCGCCTGTTCCATCTCCCTCGTCAGGCCAAGGTTGGACAGGGCATCGCGCAGCAGGCGGCCGATGAGAAATTCTAGGCTGAGATAATAGACCCGCTTGCCCTGCGACGCATATGTCCGCGTGGTCGATTCCATCCAGATGTCGATGATCTCATCGCGCAGCGCCAGAACAGCAGCGGTGAACCAGTCATGCTCTTTGGCGGCCAGTTCATTCTTGCCCACGCGGTGGCGTAGCACATCAACGATGCGCGCTTCCAATTCAGCGGTTTTGGATTTTATCTCGGCTGTCACGATCACTGCTCCCCATCGAATGACGCTGGCCGACGGTCACTCTTCCGCCGCCATTTCAATGCGTTTCAGCCATCTCTCCTTCGGTCGGTTATGACGCGCAGACCGGAGATGGCAACAACGTAATCCAGGGCGCACACGAATTCATGACGCTTGCCAAGCCCTTCGCAACCGCAGATGCTGGCCAAATCCATGGTTCATCAGGCCTCCTCTTTGCATGATCTTGCCGCTGCTGTCGGCATCAGCCGGACTTGGCGGGATGTGGATGGCCTGACGCAGACGGTCGCAGATGAGGCGCTGGGCGCGATCCTGACAGCGCTTGGGCATGAGGTGGGCTCTGCCCGAAAACTCTCCGCCAGCTTAAAGGATGTCCGCGCGGGCTATGCGGGTTTGCCGCCACTGATCGTGGCCGATGTCGGGCGGGCAGTCCCGCTGGACCTGCCCGATGGGCGCGTTGCGCTGACTGGAGAGGATGGCCGGACGTTCGGGTTGCAAATCTCCGGCGCCGTGCTGCCGCCACTCATGCACCCCGGCTATTATGATCTGGAGGCGAAAGGCCAGACGCTGCGGCTGGCCATCGCGCCGCTGCATTGTCCGCGACCGATGGGGCGGCGACCTTGGGGGACGTCGCTTCAAATCCCGTCCTTGCGTGGGCCAGAGCCGAGCACTTTCGGGCACTTTGGGGGCCTTGCCGATGCAGTCGCCGAGCTTGCCCGCGCTGGCGCTAGCGCAGTTGCGATCAACCCGGTCCACGCATTGTTCCCGGGCATGGGTGAAGATTTCAGCCCCTATTCCCCGTCGAGCCGATTGTTCCTGAACACCGCTATGGGGGATCCCGCTTTGGTGGGCCTGCCGCCTCTGGGAAGGGAAGATGGCCCGCCGTTGATCGACTGGCCGACTGCGCTTCCGCAAAGGCTCACGCAGTTGCGGGCGGTGTTCGACGCGTTGGACGCGTCTTGGCGCGCGCGCATTGCGCAAGAGACGGCGGCGGAGGGCGCAGCGCTCCGTCGTCATGCCACCTTTGATGCGCTTGACCGGCAGTTCCGGCCGACAGGGGCCAAGGGATGGCAGGACTGGCCCGCCGCCTATCGCGACCCGCAATCGCCGGAGGTCGCCCGCTTTGCGCAGGATCAGGCCGAGGAAGTGGACTTCCACCTGTTCCTCCAATGGCTCGCAGCGCGAGGCTTGGAGGCCGCACAGGCGCGCGCAAAGGCAGGCGGTATGTCGATCGGCCTCATCGGGGATTTGGCCGTCGGTGTGACGCCGGGGGGCAGCGACACATGGGCCATGCCTGATGCCATGCTGCGCGGCCTCACCATTGGGGCGCCGCCTGATCCGCTGGGGCCGCAGGGGCAAAATTGGTCGATCACCAGCTTCTCACCAGAAGGGTTGCGCGCCACAGGTTACGCCCCTTGGATCGCGATGGTCCGCTCCGCGATGCGGGCGTCCGGCGGATTGCGCATCGACCATGCCTTTGGGCTGGCGCGGCTGTGGGTCATCCCCGATGGCGGCACCTCAGCGGACGGGGCCTATCTGGAATTCCCGTTTGAGGATCTGGTCCGGCTGGCCACGCTCGAGGCGCACCGCGCCAATTGTCTTGTGATTGCGGAAGACCTCGGCACGAGCCCGCATGGGTTCACGCAGGCCATTTCAGAGCGCCATATGCTGGGTATGCGTGTGCTCTGGTTTGAGAGGGCGCAGGACCATGGCTTTATCGGTGCGCAGGATTATCCCGCCAATGCCGTCGCGATGACGGGCACCCATGACACGCAGACGGTGGCCGGTTGGTGGTCGGGCCGGGATCTGGATTGGGCCGCGCAGCTGGGGCGCCTGCCCGAGGGCATGACACGTCCGCAGGCCGAAGATATCCGGGCTTGGGACCGCGGCCTGCTCTGGTCGACCATTGGGGAGGGGGATCGACCGGACCCTGAGGAGACGGGTCCGGTTGTCGATGCCGCCATCGCCCATATCGCCAAAACGCCCGCTGGGCTCGCGATCATACCGATTGAAGATCTGCTTGGGGAGGTTGAACAACCCAATTTGCCGGGCACGACGACAGGACATCCCAATTGGCAAAGACGGTTGGATGCCCCGCTAGACAGGCTGCTTGCCGCGCCGGACGTGCAGCGGCGTCTGGATATTGTGGGCAGCGACAACGGGCCGAGAGATTAGGCGGCCCGCGTCCCGATGGTTCGCCCGCGCCCCGTTGGAACAGAGGGCGGCCCTGAATGGTTCAACACGCATCCGGGCCTCGCGCCCATTCTTGACCAGATCATTGCCTGGCCAGCAGGAGAGAAATCATGGGACTGATCATGTGGCTAATCGTCGGCGGCGTCATTGGATGGCTCGCCAGTTTGATCATGCAGACAGATGGCAATCAGGGCATAATCGCCAACATTCTTGTCGGGATTGTGGGTGCCTTTATCGGTGGCATGATCCTATCACGGGGCGACATCAACAATGCGCCGCTCACCGTGACGACCTTCCTCGTTTCATTGGCAGGGGCCGTAATTCTTCTGGCCGTTGTCAATTTGGTCCGCCGTGGATCTATTCGCTGAGGCGGAGATTGACCTAGACACGCATCCGGGCCTCGCGCCCATTCTT